>JBKJXT010000500.1:0-7882 GCA_046716205.1 Actinomycetota bacterium | reverse complement strand
GTCTTGCGCGTTGCGGTCTTGCGCGGTCCGCGTTTGGCCGTCGTTGCGCGTCGCTTCGGCGTCGCCTTGCGCCGGGTTGCTGCCGCAGCGGGCTTCGGTTTGTTCTTCGATCCCGGAGGACGCCCGCGCCGCTTCGGAGCGGCCGCGGGGGCCGCCGATTGTTCCTTCGCCCGGTTCTTCGAGCCCGGAGGACGCCCGCGGCGCTTCGGGGCTGTCGCCGCAGCCGCTGGCTGTTCCTTCGGCCGGTTCTTCGAGCCGAGCGGGCGCCCGCGCCGCCGCGGCGCCGCGGCGCCGCCGGATGCGGCGCGAAGCTCCGTCAGCAGGGCCTCGAGCGAACGTGCGAAGTCCGCGACGACGCGAGAGAGCGCAGCCGACTGCGGGGCGGCGGCCTGGGCCGCGCCCCCGCCCGTGCGCTCCGCGAGGAACCGGTCTAGATGCGCGGCGCTCAACAGGTTGCCCCGACGTCCGCCTCGCTTGGTTGCCCCAAGCAAACCTTGTTGTTCCCACTGGCGGATCGTGTTGTAGTGAACACCCGCGCGCGTTGCTGCTTCCTGGCGCGACAACCACCGGCCGTCGGGAACTGCGGCGGGCGCCTGACGCGCAGCGCGCTTGGAGATCGCGCCGTGTCGCGTGGAACGATGACGTCCGAGGCCCATCGCATGCTTGGCGACGAAGTCACAGTCCGGGCACGGGAGCCCGCCCTTCACCTTCGTCGCAGGTCCGGTAGATCGCGGGCGTCGCGCGGCAGCGGACTGTGTTCCCTTCTTCTTCTTCTTCTTGGTCGGGCGGGCCATCAAAGCCTCCTATCGCCGGTAACAGCTGCGCATCATATGCGTGAACCGGACGCATTGGCCAACAACCACAGTCGGTCTTGTCATAAGCAGTGGCAAGACAATGTGAAAGAGGCGAGCCTGGTCGGCTCGCCTCGCGGTGCAACTATGGATTCTCGATCTATAGAAGGTCCCGCAGTTGCCTCGCTCTTCATCCCTCGCCCGAAGGCTTCATGCCTGGAGCGGCAACACTTTGGTGCGGGGTGTTACTCCTCTCTCCGCTTATCGGCACGACGTGGCCGGCGCCTTGAGCGCCCGCGCGGATATGGGCAACTAGGGCTATCCCTCATCCAGCGCCCACCGGATCGCTGCGTCGATGTCTTGATGCGTGAACGTGAATCTCGCGCCTTCGAGCCGCGTCGGCAGGACGCGCTGGCTGCCCAGGAGGTCGGCTGCCAGCTCGGATCCGAAGGCGGCCGATATCGCGGCACGCGGAACGACCAGGCGCGCCCGGCGGCCCAGCGCGCGCGCCAGCGACGCGGTGAACTCAACGTTGGTGACCGGAACGGGCGCGGTGAGGTTCACGGGTCCGGAAAGCTCGGTTTCGAGCGCGTGAAGGATCGCGTCGACCTCGTCTCGCAGCGAGATCCAGCTCATCCATTGCCTGCCCGAACCCAGGCGCGCGCCGAGTCCGGCCCGGAACGGGAGGAGCAAACGACGCAGCAACCCCCCGCGGCCGAGCACGAGCCCGGTGCGGATACGCACGACGCGGACGCCGGCCCGCTCTGCGGTCGCGGTGGCGGCTTCCCACCGTCTGACGACCTCTGCGAGGAAGCCGGGGCCGGTCGAGGAATCCTCGGTGAGCACCTCATCGCCTCGATCGCCGTAGAACCCGATCGCGCTTCCGCTGACGAGGACCGCAGGCACGGGATGCATCGACGCGACCGTCCGCGCGATCAGCTGCGTGCCTTGCTCCCGGCTGGCGAGGATCCGCTGCTTCTGCGCGGCCGTCCAGCGTTTCGCGCCGATCGGCTCACCGGCGAGGTGAACGACGCCGTCGATGCGTCCAAGTCCCGCACCGTCGATCGTGCCGCCGTTTGGATCCCACAACACGCGATCGACGGCGAAGGGGCCCGAGCGAACCAAGCGAACGACGTCGTGCCCGCGATCGCCGAGCGTGCCGACCACCGCGCGCCCGATGAAGCCGGTCGAACCGGTAACGGCTACACGCATGGTGACAAGTGTGGATGACGGCGGCCGTGCTGTCACGCTGAGCCCGTCCGGTGGATCGGGTCACTCGCATCCCGTGGGGAC
Organism: Actinomycetota bacterium; assembly: GCA_046716205.1. Taxonomy (GTDB): domain Bacteria; phylum Actinomycetota; class AC-67; order AC-67; family AC-67; genus JBKJXT01. Next base: position 5,798 of record JBKJXT010000500.1, on the reverse strand, counting down.
GTCGTGCCGCGGTTTACGATCTAGTCCCGCCAGCGGAGCCAGGTGCGATCGCCGTGACCGAATCTCACAACAATCCCCGAGCCGAGAGCGTCGCGGTGATCCTGCTGCCCTCGCGCCCTTTGAGTCGAAACGGACCCTAGAGAGCTCTTGTAGGACGATCGTGCCACATAGGGATACATCGCGCGCGGATCTAGGCAAGATGAGCGGTTGTGTCCGACCAGGCCGTCGCCGAAGGTTGTGGAAGCACGCTCGTGCGTCGTCGCCAGTCCCGTGCGATCTAGCGAGGAGAGTCGATGGCCGTCGATGTATTGGCGAGGAACAACGTTCACGTGACCGGTGCCGGAGATCAGATGATGATCTTCGCGCACGGCTTCGGCTGCGACCAGAACATGTGGCGCTTCGTGGCGCCGGCATTCGAAGAGCAGTACCGCGTCGCTCTGTTCGACTACGTCGGGTCGGGGAAGTCCGATCCGCTGGCCTACGATCCAGACAAGTACTCGCGGCTGGACGGCTACACGCAGGATCTGTTGGACGTGTGCCGGGCGCTGGACGTTCGCGACGTCGTCTTCGTGGGCCATTCGGTCAGCGCCATTATCGGCATGCTCGCTTCGATCCGGGAGCCCGCACGCTTCGCTCGCCTGGTTCTGCTCGGCCCGTCTCCCCGGTATGTGAACGACCCGCCGGACTATACGGGGGGTTTCGACCGAGTCGATCTTGAGGGCCTGCTCACGATGATGGAGAAGAACTACATCGGCTGGGCGAACACGCTGGCTCCCGTCATCATGAGCAACCCCGATCGGCCCGAGCTTGCCGGCGAGTTGGAAGAGAGTTTCTGCTCGACCGATCCGGTGATGGCGCGGCAGTTCGCCGAGGCAACGTTCTTCGGCGATAACCGCGCCGATCTACCGCGTGTGACGGTGCCGTCGCTGATCCTGCAGAGCACGCAAGATGCGATCGCGCCTCTAGCCGTCGGCGAGTACGTTCACCGCCAGGTCCCCAGCAGCACGCTCCGGGTCTTGCCCGCCATCGGCCACTGCCTACACGTGAGCGACCCCGAGCAAGTCATCGACGCGATGAAGGATTACCTCGGCGACCATGGGTCGACGGGGTAGCGCCCGATGGACGAGCCTCTCGAGTCGGCGCCGTGCATCTACCTCTCATTCGTCGACGACGGCTGCATGGTCCAGATGAACGGCACGCTTCGAAAGATGCTCGATGTTGAGGGCCAAGATCTTTCGGGCCGTCACGTTGATTCGCTCTTGACTGCGGCGAGCAGAGTGTTCTTCCAGACGCACCTGCTCCCGATGGTCCTGCTGCACGGGAAGGCAGAAGAGGTGTACCTGTCCTTCCGAGGACCGGATGACGCCGAGGTGCCGGTGCTGCTGAACGCGGTCCGCCGGTTCCGTGACGGACGCTGGGTCAGCGAGTGCATCGCGATGCCGATGCGGCGGCGCGACGAGTACGAGAATGAGATCCTTTCCGCGCGTCGAGATGCCGAGGTGGCGCTGCGTGAGAAGGACGTGGTCAACGCCGAGCTGGAGCGCCTGAGCCAGGTCCTGGAGGCGAAGCAGATCGAACTGGTGCGCGCGAACACGTCGCTAGCGACGCTGGCCGCTACCGATCCACTGACCGGATTGAAGAATCGGCGCGCGTTCGATGATGAGCTGGCCCACAACGTGGCAATCGCCGAGCGGTTCGGGCTTCCGTTGTCGTTCCTGCTCGTCGATCTCGATCGGTTCAAGCTCATCAACGATACGTTCGGACATGTCGCCGGGGACGAGGTCCTGCGGTCGCTCGCGCCGCTCCTGAAGGCACGATTGCGGGCTGTCGATATCGCAGCGCGCTACGGCGGAGAAGAATTCGCTGTTCTGCTGCCCGGCACGCCGCTTGCTGGCGCGTTGGTCGTGGCCGACAAGATCCGCCGGGATGTCGAGAGCGCGCCCTGGGAGGGAAAGCAGGTCACGATCAGCGTGGGCGTCGCGGCGTTCGATCTCGGCGGCGATGGCAGCGTCCTGGTTCACCAGGCCGACGATGCACTCTACCGGGCCAAGGCCGCCGGCCGGAATCGGGTCGTCACCTACTCGCGCTCGCCCTCCAGTAGCGTGCGCCTTCCGTAAGCTCGTCCGAGCGGGCATCTCCAGGGTGTCGGGGCAGGTTCTGCGAGCGCTACGGCCTTCACTTCGAGACCAACTCCCGCTGGCCCCGCGCGCCTTCGCCAGCAGTTCGGTCGAGTCCCATTAGCGGCGCCGTCGGCATGGGCGAGAAGGAGGATCCGACGAGCTGGCTCTTACTACCAGCGCGCCGTCAGCCCAGGACGCGATCCAGGAACGAAACGACCTTCGGATAGGCATCGAGCCGGTTCGGGAGCTTCGCAAGTCCATGCCCCTCGTCCGGGTAGACCAACAACTCGGATTCGACGCCCTTGTCTCGCAGCACCTGATGCATCTGTTCGGCCTCGCCGAGCGGCACCCGAGGATCGTTGGACCCGTGGATGATGAGCAGAGGCGCGCGCATCTGATCGACGTAGGTGATCGGCGACGCTTCGATCAGGAATTCGCGGTCGTGCTCCAGCGATCCGTATTCGCGTTCGCGGAACCGGCGACGGTACGCCGAGGTGTTCTCGAGGAACGTGACCAGCGAGGAGATCCCGACGACATCGACGCCTGCAGCCCACAGATGAGGCTGGAACGCGAGTCCTGCAAGCACCATGTATCCGCCGTAGGACCCTCCCATCAACGCCGCGCGTGTGTGGTCCAAGCCCGGATGGGCACACAGCCATGCGTGCAAGGCCTCGAGATCTCGCACGGAGTCGAGACGCTTCCGAACGTCGTCGAGGTGGTGGTAGCGCTTGCCGTACCCGGTCGAGCCGCGTACGTTCGGCGCGACGACTGCATAGCCCGCGTGCACGAGGTATTGGATCACCGGGTTGAAGCCCGGGACGAATTGCGACTCGGGGCCACCGTGGATCCACACGACCACCGGTGAGGGGGTGCGCGACGGGGCCCGCGGCATGAACACGAACGCTGGGATCTGCTCCCCGTCGAACGAGCGGATGCGAGAGGACTCCGGTTCGACGAAGACCTCGCGCGGGACAGGGTTCGGGCTTTCGGTGAGCCTGCGCGTCGAGGCAGTGTCGAGGTCGTACAACCACGCATCGCCGGGCTCGGATGCGGACACGAACGTGTACGCGATGAAGCGTCCGTCCTTCGACCGCGCCCCATCTCCGGCGATCCCCCGGCCGGGCAGCGGCAGCTCCCCGAGCGAGGTCAGCGTGTGCGGGTCCATCAGCTCCACGGCGGAGTACCCGCCGTCGTTCGCGCGGATCGTCAGTGCCCTGCCCGCCCAGTCGATCGAGACGCCGAGGTCCTTGTCGCGGTGAAGGACCGGCTTCCACGACCGGTCGGCCATCTCGTACCGACAGATGTGATCGAACTCCGACCCGTGGTCGGTGCCGAAGAAGAAGGCGCTGGAATCGGGTAGCCACGCAGGAGGCCCGAAGTGCGCCTCGTCTTGGTGTGGCGAGCAATGCAGCACGTCGCCGGTGGCGACCTCGACGAGGAATCGATCGTTGTCGCCGTTGCGTTCGGTCAGCTGGCCGATCGCAACGAAGGCGCCGTCGGGCGAGAACCCGGTCGCCGAACACATGCCGCCTCGGTCGAAGATCAGTCGCTCCGCGCCGCCGGCGGTGTCTCGCAGGTACACGTCGAAGTCGACGCCGTTCCTACGATTGGATGCATATGCGAACATGGAGCCGTCGCGGGAGACACCGCCGTAGGAGTGGATGTGGCTGGGGTCGTGAGGCACGAGCTCCCGCAGGTTCTTCCCGTCGTCGGCGATCGATGAGAGCTGCGTTCGTTCGTTTCCGCCGGCATCCATCCGCAACACGACGTCGTCGGATGTGGGGAAGTACGTTCCCGTGCACGGCTCGTCGAACGAGGTGATCTGCGTCAAGGCTCCACCGCCCGACGCGATGCGATACACCTGCGTCAGCCCGGAAAGGTTCGAGTGGATGAGTAGTTTGCTGCCGTCGGCTGAGAACGATCCCGCCGACGCCGTGCGTATGTGGAGGAAGTCCCCGATCGAGTAGCTCATGATCGGAGGAGACTACATGCACTGCCAGGGGCTCTCCCGCCTGCACGACGGCGATCCGGGTGCGAGACGGTTTCCTTTCAAGCGCGCTCGCGCATCAAAGGTGAGCAGTGCCCCCGCGGGTTGGAATGGCTCAGATATGCGGTGTGGAGACGTTGCACCCGAAGGCTGCCAGGTCCGCTGGGTCGGTCGTGCTCTGCGATGGCGGTGCGGACGCCGGTGCGCTTCCCCAGGCCGTGTTGGGAAGCGCTCCCATATCGAGCGTCAACACACCGCCTGCGATCATCGCCGACGCAGGGAACCAGTTCTCGTTCAACGTCTCGTCGTTGAGCGTCGCTGCCTGGACATACTTGGCAACCAGCGACGCGCCGGGGGCAAGCACCGTGAACGATGCGCCGTCGCCGTTGTTCACCGTCGCTCGCTCGAACACCGGAGATCCGATGAGGTTCAGCGGCGCGCCGGGGATCGGCGGGTAGAAGCCGAGCGCGCTCCACACGAACCAGGCACTCATCGTTCCCAGATCGTCGTTGCCGGGCAAGCCATCGGGAGTCGGCCGGAAGAGTCCCTGGTGTTGACGGGCCAGCGCTTGCGCTTTCCACGGCTCTCCCGTCCAGTTGTAGAGATACGGGGCCTGCAGATCGTGCTCATTCGACGGCGCGTACTGGTTGCCGTAGTACGCGATCCCGAACAGCGACAGTTTCTGTTGCGCTTCCGCAGGTATCAGCGGCACCGTCGCTGCGGCAGGCAATGAGAAGAACTCATCCATGCGGAGCTGCATCGTGTCGAGCTTGCCCGGCACGTCGATCGCCGCCTTCAGTCCCGCAACATCGTGGGGTACGAGCCAGGTCCATTGCCACGCGGTCCCTTCCGTGAAACCCGCCGAATCCTCGGGCAGGAACGGAGACTTCCACGCGGCGGCCGGCTTGTTGCCGCGCGGGCGCGCGAAGCGTGTCTCCGCGTCGAACGTATTCCGCCAATGCTGCGCGTACCCGAGGAAGCGGTCGCGATCGGAGTCCTTGCCCAATGCGTGGGCGACGTTCGCGAAGGCGAAGTGCCCGGACGCGAACTCGAGCGTCGTGCTGGGGTTCGGAGTCCACCCCTGGCTGCGGAAAAGCTCGCCGTCGTGGATCGGCTCCTCGAACGCGAGACGGCGTGCCGCCTCGTAGAGGCGGGTGCTGATGTCGTCGGGCACGACCCCCCGGCACCAGGCGTCGGCGATCGTCTGAAGTGCCGGCTCGCCGATCATGTAGTCGGCGTACTTGTTCTGCAGGCCCCACCGCGGCAGTCGTCCGCCCTGCTCGGCCACCGCCAGCATCGAGCGCATCATGTCGCGAACGCGATCCGGCGCGATGTGCTCGAGCAGCGGCATCTGGGCGCGGTGGGTGTCCCACAAGCTGAAGTTGGCGTAGTAGGACGAGCCCGCAGGCATCACGCCGTCCTCACCGATGCGATGCACCGCCCCGTCGAAGCCGAGGTACTCGCCGTTGTGGTCGTTGAACACGTTGGGGTGATGCTGTGCGTGGTACAGCGCGGTGTAGAACGAGATCTTGTCCGCTGCCGTGCCGCCCTCGACCAAGATCGAGCTCAATGCGTCGTTCCACGAGGCGCGCGTCCGGGCGGCGAGGGCGTTCACGTCGAAGTCGGCGCCCGGTAGCTCGGCGTCGAGGTTCGCGAGCGCGTTGTCCGGACTCACGAATGAGATGCCGACC
>JBKJXT010000499.1:0-3795 GCA_046716205.1 Actinomycetota bacterium | reverse complement strand
CGGCGAGCCGCTCGCTCTCGGCGCGCGCCTCCTCGATGCGCTTGGCGCGCCTGGAGTCCTCGACCGGTTCGGGCTTGGCGCGCGCCGGCAGCTGGATCACCGCGGCGAGTTCGCCCTCGGCACCGATGCCCGCGTAACTCACCTCGCGCTGCAAGCGGCCCGACAGGATCTGCTCCCGAACGTCAGGGTCCAGCGCGAGAGCGTGCAACGTGTCGCGCACGCGGTCGCCGCGCCCGGCGTTGTCGGCGAACCCGGCTTCGGCAAGGATCTCGGCTGCGCGCTTGGCCGCGCGCGCCAACGCGGCGCGCTCGATGCGTTGCGCCTCCTGCGCGGCTGCCGTTCCCCCGCCACCCAGAACGACCTGCTGCGCCGAGCGCAGACCGTCACCGGCCTCGACCAATGCCCCGAGCAGCTTGGGTTCCCGGCGCGCGAGCTGATTGACCGCCCACGCGGGCGCGCTCGGCTTCGGCAGCGCCTTCACGGCATCCGACAGCGCGCGGTCCTGCTTGCGCAATTCGGCGGCGAGGGCGTTGCGCGCCGAGGTGAATCCGTCGAGCGGGAGCTCGTAGAGGTGATCGATCCGAGGGTCGTCCATGAGTGGTGGAACCGTGGGCGGTACAGGACTTGAACCTGTGACCTTCGGCGTGTCGAGCCGACGCTCTACCAACTGAGCTAACCGCCCTCGTTCGCCCTTCAAGGGCAACGGGCGATGATACCAGGGCGCCCGGACATCCAACGCGGGTATGCCAGCACCACCGTTGAGGTGCGCAGGCCTCCTTGCGAGGCTCAGCACGACGCAGGTAGGACTGCGGTGATGGGAGCGATCGGGGCGCTGGCACGCGCGCAGTTCCGGCGACGGTGGCCCGCCCTGCTCGCGCTCGGGGTGCTGGGCGGCGTCGTCGGGGGCGCCGCCATGGCCGCCGTCACGGCCGCGCGCCGAACATCCACCGCCTACGACCGACTCGCCGCCGAAACCTCCATCGACCACGCACGCGTCCTTACGATCCCTTCGGAGCTCGGTGCCAAGGTCGCGGTCCTCCCGTCGGTCAAGCGATCGTGGCCGGCGGACGTCGCGATCGTCGAGCTCGAGGGTGCCTCCATCGAATACGAAGCCATCGTTGCCGGCGGTCCGAGACCGCCCGACCTCTTCCAGCCGATCGTTGTGCGCGGCCGGATGTTCAGAGACGACGCCCAGGACGAAGTCGTCCTCGTCGAAGCGTTCGCCGAGGCGACCGAACGCGACCTCGGCGCGCGCATAACGGCGAAGGTCATCACCGCAGAGGAGTTCGGTCGGTTCGGCGTGGGTTTCGGAGCCCCGGATGGCCCGAACGTCGACCTGCGGGTCGTCGGGATCATCCGCGTGCCCGGCGAGTACCGCGACGTAGGCGCGGTCTTCGGAAGTCCTGCATTGGAACGCTTCCTCACCCCCGACATCACTGCGGGCACCGCGGTGTTCACGCGCCTGCACGACGGGCCCCGCGGTATCCCCGCCCTGCGCCGCGAACTCGACGACCTGCAGGTGCGCACGAGGACCGATCCCTCGATCGGCGATCTCGCGTCATTCGAACTGAGCCCGACCGCCGAGGCGCGCCGGGACGTCGACAACACCGCGCGCGTGCTGGTCGCCGGACTGGTCGCCTTCCTCGGGATCGCGCTGGTGATCGGTGGGTTCATCCTCGTGCAAGCCTTCGCGCGCCACCACACCGCAGAGGCCGAAGAGCAATCCATCGAGCTACAACTCGGCATCGGCCGCCCCCAACGCGTCCTCGCGCGCTCGGCGCCCGCTTGCGTCGCGGCAGTGCTCGCTGGAGTGATCGCGGTCGTGATCGCGGTCGCAGCTTCGCCCGGGTCTCCGATCGGGAACCTGTCGCAGTACGAGCCGCATCCCGGGGTCGCGATCAACGTCGCCCTGCTTGCCGTCGGCACGCTCGTCCTGATGGCTTTGATCCTCGCGATCGATGCGCTCACGACGATGCGCGCGATGGTCGCCGGGCGCGCATCGGCCGAGCGCTCCACCTCCTCGATCGCTTCGCGCATCAGCAAGTTCGCCCGCAACCTCGCCATCACGATCGGAGCGCGGTTCGCGTTCGAGCCGAGCCGCGGCCGGTCGGCCGTTCCGGTCCGCTCGGCTCTGCTCGGCAGCGTGATGGGCATCGCCGGGCTCATCGCCGTCTCCACGATCGGTTCGAGCATCGATCGGCTCGTGACCGAGCCCGAACGCTGGGGATGGCGTGGAGATGCACTCGTCGCAGACATCAAGCCAGCCGACTTCGAGCGGTTCCTCGCCGATGAACGGGTGGCCGCCCTGTCGGTGTCCGGCACCGCGAACGTGCGGCTCGTCGACGGGCCGCCGGTGAACGCCTACGGGTTCCGGCACATCAAGGACTCGGTCGGCTGGACGATGTTGGAGGGTCGCATGCCCGCGAATGCGCTCGAGGTTGTCCTCGGGCCTCGGCTCGCGCGGCGGGAAGGCGTCGGCGTCGGTGGCACGATGAGCTTCGCCGGGGCGGCCGCCGGATCGCCGCGTACGCTCACCGTCGTGGGGATCGGGCTCGGCACGCTCAACCGCGAGTTCTTCGGCGACAACGTCGCATTGACCGACGACGGCCTGGCACTCGTCAAGCAGACCGAGCTGTTCTACGAGGGCAAGATCAAGCACGCGGCTGGTGTGGAGTCCGAGGACTTCGTCGAACCGTTGCGCAGTGAACTCGCGATCGTGATCCCCGAGCGGCCGCAACCGGTCGAGAACCTTCACCAGCTTGGGCGCTTGCCTCTCCTGCTGGAGCTGCTGTTGCTCGGCCTGGCGATCGCGGCGACCGGCAACGTGGTGGCGGTCGGCGCGCGCCGGCGGCGGCGAGACTTCGCGGTGCTGCGCACGCTCGGGATGACCGGTCGCAGTCTCGCAACGATCGTGGTCGTCACCGCACTCGCGACGTTCCTTGTCGGCGCCGTGTTCGGAGTTCCCGCAGGAGTCGGCATCGCAACGTGGACCTGGCGCGCGATCGCATCAGCGACCCTCGTCGCCACCGATGCAGATGTGCCGATCACGTTGCTCGTCGCGTTGGTGCCGATCGGCGTCATCCTCGCCTTGCTACTGGCGCTACGCCCCGCTCGGCGAGCGGCGCGACTGCAGCCGGGGCACGCGTTGCGCGCCGAGTGACGCTACACCTGAGCTGACGTGGGGAGGCAGTATGGGGATGAACGAGGAACGTCGGATCGGAGCGGTCGCGCTGTGGGTTTCAGACCTCGAGCTGTCCGCCGCGTTCTATCGCGAGATCATCGGGATCGCGCTCGAGCACAGCGGCCCTCACGAGCCGGAAAACGTGCCGCATTACGAGACGATGTGGGGCGCTTGGGATGACCAAGGCCCGGTCGAGCCCTACCTGTGGTTCAACCTTTACGCAGCAACCGGCAAGCCAACGACCGGGCTAGATCTCGGGATCAGCGTGCCAAGCCTCGACGAAGTGCACCAGCGCGCGATCAGCGCGGGAGTCAAGGTGATCAAGCACCCCGCGGCAGGGACGTTCGGCGGGCGCTCAGCGACCTACGAGGATCCCGACGGGAACGTGGTGACCATCTCCGGCCCGTAGACGGTTACAAGGTTGCGGACGTGAACCTGCTGCTTTCCTTGAGGCGGCGTGCGGAATTGAACCGCAGTACAGGGATTTGCAGTCCCTTGCCTAACCACTCGGCCACGCCGCCAGTTACCTATTCCACATGCTGAAAGCCGGGCCGCCGTAGATCTCGGCCTCGGCTCTCGAGCGGACGACGGGATTCGAACCCGCGACCCCGACC
>JBKJXT010000498.1:0-3942 GCA_046716205.1 Actinomycetota bacterium | reverse complement strand
AGCTTCAACGGCGTCTGGCCGCCCAGCTGCACCATCACCCCGTACGGCTTCTCGGCATCCACGATCGCGAGCACGTCCTCGAGCGTGAGCGGCTCGACGTACAGGCGGTCGCTGGTGTCGTAGTCGGTCGAGACCGTCTCGGGGTTGCAATTCACCATCACGACGCTGAAGCCGGCCTCGCGCAGCGCGAAGCACGCATGCACGCAGCAGTAGTCGAACTCGATGCCCTGACCGATGCGGTTCGGTCCCGCTCCCAAGATGATGATCGTCCGGTTGGGGTCGGCGGGAACCTCCGACTCCTCCTCGTAGGTCGAGTAGAAGTAGGGCGTCTGCGCCTCGAACTCGGCCGCGCAGGTGTCCACCGACTTGTACACAGGAACGACCCCGCGCTCCAAACGCCCAGCGCGGATCGCGTCCTCGGTCGACCCGGTCAGCTTCGCGATCTGGACGTCGGAGAAGCCCATCCGCTTGGCCTCGCGCAGCAATGGGGTCGGCATCCTGCCGCCGCTGGATTCGATCGCGCGCCGCATCGCCGAGATCTCGGAGATCTGCGACAGGAACCACGGGTCGATGCCGGTCGAATCCGCAACGTCGGCGACGCTCGCCCCGGCGCGCAATGCCGCCTCGACGATGAACAGACGCTCGGGCGAGGGGCGCGCCGCGCGCTCGACCAACTCGGCGGCCGAGCCGGCCGGGTCTTTGCCGTCGCCGTTGAGTCCCATCCGGTCCTGCTCCAGCGAGCGGATCGCCTTCTGCAGCGACTCCTTGAATGTCCGCCCAACCCCCATCGATTCGCCCACGGATTTCATCGCGGAGTTCAGAGTGGTATCGGCACCCGAGAACTTCTCGAACGCGAAGCGCGGGATCTTCGTGACGACGTAGTCGATCGTGGGCTCGAAACTCGCGAGCGTCTGCTTGGTGATGTCGTTCGGGATCTCGTCGAGCCGGTAGCCCACCGCCAGCTTCGCCGCGATCTTGGCGATCGGGAAGCCGGTCGCCTTGGACGCCAGCGCGCTGGACCGCGACACGCGCGGGTTCATCTCGATGATGACCTGGCGTCCGGTTGCGGGGTCGACCGCGAATTGGATGTTGGACCCGCCGGTATCGACGCCGATCGCGCGGATACAGCGGATCGACGCGTCACGCATGTGCTGGTACTCCACGTCGGTGAGCGTCTGCTGCGGCGCGACGGTGATCGAGTCGCCGGTGTGCACACCCATCGGATCGAGATTCTCGATCGAACAGATGATCACGACGTTGTCGGCGACGTCGCGCATGACCTCCAGCTCGAACTCTTTCCATCCGAGCACCGATTCTTCGATCAGCACCTCACTGATGCGGCTGCGCGCGAGCCCCTCACCGGCGATCCGGTCGAGCTCCTTCTGGTTGTACGCGATCCCACTGCCGGCGCCGCCCAGCATGAACGAAGGACGCGCCATCACCGGGTAGCCGATCTCGGCTGCCAGCGCGCGCGCCTCGTCGAGGGTATAGGCCCAGCCGCTGCGCGGGAGGTCGATGCCGACCTCGATCATCGCTTCCTTGAACAGACGCCGGTCCTCACCGCGCTTGATCGCGTCCAGGCGTGCGCCGATCAGCTCCACGTTGTACTTCTCGAGGACGCCGGCCTCAGCCAGCTCGACGGCGACGTTGAGGGCGGTCTGCCCCCCCAGGGTCGGCAGCAGGGCCTGAGGACGCTCCTTTTCGATGACGCGCTCGACCATCTCCGCGGTGATCGGCTCGACGTAGGTCGCGTCGGCGAACTCGGGGTCGGTCATGATCGTGGCGGGGTTCGAGTTCACCAGGATGACGCGGTAGCCGTCGGCGCGCAGCACGCGACACGCCTGGGTCCCGGAGTAGTCGAACTCGCACGCCTGACCGATGACGATCGGCCCTGAGCCGAGGATCAGGATGCTCTCGATGTCGGTGCGACGTGGCACTAGCGCGGCCCCCCGTCGTGCAGACCCTTCTTCATCGCCGCGGAATACATCTCCCGCGATTCCGCAGGCGTGATGACGCCGAGCTTGAGTGCGAAGCGATTGGCCCCTTCGAGCGCGGCGATCACCCCGCGCAGCTTGTCGTCGGCGCCCTTGACGTCGCGACCCTTCTCCTTGCCGCCGACGGCGCGCTCGGCCGAGAGCTTCTCCTTCATCTGCAGAGCGCGGTCGAACTCTTGCTGCAACAGCACGCGCGCCTTCTTCGCGAGCGCGGTGCCCGCTGGCTTCACCGCCGGCCGGCCCGGCACGACGTCGCCGAGCGTCCGCAGCGTGTTGACCGAGACGCGCTCGATCTCTTCGGTTGCTTGCTTCTTGCGAGGCATCAGGCTCCCATCAACGTGGTGAACTGTTCGAACAGGTAGCGCGCGTCGTGCGGACCCGGCGCTGCCTCGGGGTGGTACTGCACGCTGAACGCAGGGATGTCGAGGCAGCGGATGCCCTCGACGGTGTCGTCGTTGAGGTTGAGGTGGCTGACCTCTACGCCGGTGGGCAGCGAGGTCGGGTCGACCGCGAAGCCGTGGTTGTGGCTGGTGACCTCCACGCGCCCGTCGGCGAGGCGCTTAACCGGCTGGTTGATCCCGCGGTGGCCGAACTTCAGCTTGTAGGTCTGCGCGCCCAGCGCGAGCGAGAGGATCTGATGGCCGAGGCAGATGCCGAAGACCGGCACCTTTCCCAGCAGGCCGGCGGTGTTCTGGATCGCAACCTTCACCGCAGCGGGATCACCCGGCCCGTTGGACAGGAACACGCCGTCGGGCTCGGTTGCAAGCAGTTCGGCCGCAGGCGTCGATGCCGGATACACCGTGACGTCGCAGCCGTGCGCGCCCAGTAGCCGCAGGATGTTGAGCTTGATCCCGTAGTCGTAGGCGGCGACCCTGAACCTGGTCGCGATCCCGGACTCCCCGACCAGCTCTGAGGCCCGATAAGCCTCCTGCGTCGTCACCGGGTCGACGAGGTTCAGCCCGTTCATGTCGGGACTCGCCAGTGCCCGTTCGCGCAACGAGTCCGGCTGCAGATCCTCGGTCGAGATCCCGGCTCGCATCGCGCCGGCCGTGCGGATGTGCCGGGTCAGCCGGCGCGTGTCGATGCCCTCGATACCGACGATGCCCGCTTCGGCGAGGTACTCGTGCAGTGACTGGGTCGCGCGGTGGTTGGAGTAGGCGAGCACCGCCTCTCGCACGACGAACCCGGCCACGCGAACCCTGGTCGACTCGATGTCGGCAGGGTTCACGCCGTAGTTCCCGATGTGCGTGTAGGTCATCGTCACGATCTGGCCGTGGTAGCTGGGATCGGTGAGGACCTCTTGGTAGCCCGACAGCGCGGTGTTGAAGACGACCTCGCCGAACGTTTCGCCGCGCGCGCCGAAGGAACGGCCGTAGAACGTCGAGCCGTCCTCGAGCACCAGGATCGCGTCTGCCACGTGTTCTCCTCGTCGTTTACTTGCGCGCCTTGCGCTCCTTGCCCTTCGTCTCCGCGCGGCGTTTCTCGCGCTCGGCCTTCTTGCGCTCGCGGTCCTTCGCCCAGCGCGTCGGCTTGCGGTCACCCTTGCCCATCGCTATCCCTCCCTTCTGAGATCGTGAACCGGCCTTGATACATCGTGTACATGATTCTGCCCTTGAGCGTGCGTCCGGCGAACGGCGTGTTGCGGCTGCGGCTGGCCAGTTTCGTCGCATCGACCTCCCATGTCGCATCGGGGTCGAACAACACAAGGTTCGCCGGCGCGCCCGGCTCGATCGGCCCGCCCTGCCCCGACATCGCACGGATGCGCGCCGGGGTCCTCGACATGGCGTCGATCAGGCGCGTCAACGGGACGTTGGTGTCGGTTAGCAGCACGGAGAGTGCAGTCTCGAGGTTGAGCATCCCGCAGGGCGCGTAGTCGAACTCGCGCTCCTTGTCCTCCGGCGGGTGCGGTGCATGGTCGGTCGCGACGCAGTCGATCGTGCCGTCGGCG
>JBKJXT010000497.1:0-12162 GCA_046716205.1 Actinomycetota bacterium | reverse complement strand
GCCAGGCGCGCAGGAACGTCTCCTGGGTCAGCTCCTCGGCCACCGATCGGTCACCGGTCCTCCGCAACGCCACCCCGAACACGGCGTCGCCGTGCTCGCGGACGAGTTCGGCGAAGGCCGCCTCGTCGCCGGCCTGCGCGCCTTGTCTGCTTCGCACGTCTTCACCATGACATGGACGTCGCTGAGCCCCGGTTATTCCGCATCCCAGCGCTTAGCACTCGAAGGTCGAGATTGCTAACCTGCTGGCATGGCAGAGACGCTGGGCGAGCGGCAGGCATCGATCCTGCGTGCGATCATCCGCGAGTACATCCGTTCGGGTGAGCCCATCGGGTCCAAGCACCTCGTGGACCGTTCCCGGCTGAACGTGAGCTCGGCGACGGTGCGCAACGAGATGGCGCGCCTGGAGGAGCTCGGCTACCTCGCGCAGCCCCACACCTCGGCCGGCCGGATCCCGACCGATCGCGGCTACCGGTTCTTCGTCGACGAGATCAAAGCGCCGCGCACCCTCAACGAGTCGCAGCGGCGCGTGCTCGCCGCCGAGCTCGCCGACGGCGAGCTCACGAGCATGGAAGATCTGCTCCGCCGTGCCACCGATACCGTCACGCGGTTCACCCATCACGCCGCGGCCATCCTGTCGCGGCGAGTGAGCCCGGGCCCCCTGCGCCGCATCGAACTCTTCGCGGTCTCCCGTCGTACGGCGAGTCTGGTGCTGATCGCAGAGAATGGGCGCGTCGAACAGCGCATGATCTCGCTCGAAGACATGGACGACCACGAGGTCGAAGCGACCGCCCAGCGCCTCGCGCGCGAGATCCAAGGGGTCGAGATCGAAGCTGCGAGCGCAGCGGTGGCCAAGAGCGCCCCGGACGCTCCGCCCAAGGAGCGCGCGCTGCTGGACGCGGTCGCCGCGGGGCTCGATGCGTTGCGGTCGACCGACGAGCACGTCGTGCTCGGCGGCGTCGCCAACCTCGCCGGCGACGGCACCTTCGAGCGCGAGACGCTCTACCGGCTCTACGAGGCGCTCGAGCGACAGAGCGCGTTGCTGGAGGTCTTGGCGCAGGGCATCGACGATCCCGTCACCGTCCGCATCGGACACGAGGTCGAAGCCGAGCCGTTCCAAGCATGCTCGATCGTCGTCGCGAACTTCGGCGGTACCGGTGAGCAGCGCGGCTCGGTCAGCGTGATCGGTCCGACACGGATGGACTACGACCGCGTCATCGCCACCGCGAACGCGGTCGCGCGACTCATCGAGGGCACGCTCGGCGACGACGGCGCCGGCGCCTGAGCTGATCATGGCCGACTACTACGCGATCCTCGGTGTCGAACGCAGCGCGAGCGCAGAAGATATCAAGCGCGCCTACCGCAAGCTGGCGCGCGACTCGCACCCGGATCACAACCCTGACGACGCGCACGCGGAGGATCGTTTCAAGCAACTCTCGGAGGCCTACGCGGTTCTCAGCGACCCCCAGAAGCGCCAGCGCTACGACACCTACGGCGACGCCGGACTCGGCGGGCAGCCGTTGGGCGGCTTCGGGGACATCGGCGACATCATGGAGGCCTTCTTCGGCGGCTCGCCGTTCGGTCGGCAGCGCACGCGCACGCGGTCGTCGTCGGTTCCGGGCCAAGACGTCGGCGTCGGGGTGTCTCTGACGTTGGAGCAAGCCGTGTTCGGCGCGCAGACACCCGTCGAGCTGGTCGCGGCCGCGCGCTGCGAGACCTGCCTCGGCGACGGATGCGCGCCGGGTACTTACCGCAGTCGTTGCGGCACCTGCGGCGGCCAGGGCGAGGTGCGCGCCACGCGCCAGACGATCCTGGGCACCGTGGTCACCTCGCGGCCGTGCCACGTCTGCGCTGGCGCGGGTGAGGCTCCGACGGTTCCATGCACGTCGTGCGGGGGCGAAGGACGCGTGCGCGCATCTCGCACCGTAACCGTCGAGATCCCGCCGGGCGTGGACGACGGCACGACGTTGCGACTGCGCGGTCAAGGCGAGGCAGGCGTGCGTGGCGGTCCTGACGGCGACCTGTTCGTTCAGGTGCACGTCTCGCGGCACGAGATCTTCGAGCGAGACGGCCACAACCTCGTCTGCGATCTCGCGGTGCCCCTCACCCAAGCGGTGCTCGGCGCGGACATCCCGGTTCACACCCTCGACGGTGAGGAGACGATCCAGATCGCGCCGGGAACGCAGCACGGATCGGTGATGCGCTTGCGCGGCCTCGGCGCGCATCGTCTCGACGGCCGCGGGCGCGGCGACCTGCTCGTGCACATCTCCGTCGAGATCCCGCGCAAGCTCGGCGTCGAGGAGCGCTCGCTGTTCGAGAAGCTCGCCGAGGTACGCGGCGAGCCGGTCGGCGGCGGCGAGCGCGGAATCTTCGGGCGCCTGCGCGACACGCTCCGCGGGCAGTGAGCGCGCACCACTTCTTCATCGACGACGTCTCGGCCGAGACCGTGGTGCTCACCGGTGACGAGGCGTCGCACGCCGTTCGTACCCTGCGCGTGAAGCCGGGAGAGATCATCACGGTCGGAGACGGGGCCGGCGCCGTCGTGACGGCTCGCGTCACCTCGGTCGGACCGCAGCTGCATGCAACCGTGATCCAACGAGTCGTCACCGAGCGAGCGCGACCCACGGTGAGCATGTATCCCGCGGTCCCGAAGTCAGGCAAGCTCGAGCTCGTCGTGCAGAAGCTCACCGAGCTCGGCGTCGACGAGATCCTGCCCTGGTTCGCCGAGCGCACGATCGTACGGTGGGACGACCGCAAAGCCAGGGCGAACGGGGAGCGGTTGCGCGCCGTCGGGCGCGAGGCAGCCAAGCAGTCGCGCCGGGCGTGGCTGCCGAGGATCGCCGACCCCGCTTTCCTGGAGCCGAGCGCTGCCCTGGTGGTGCTGCACGAGGAGGAAACGGGAACGAGGCTCCGGGATGTGCTCTTCGATGGCGTGGAAGCCGTCGGAGTGGTCATCGGGCCCGAAGGCGGCCTGTCGGCTGGCGAGGTCGAGCGGTTCCTGGCCGCTGGGGCCGTGGTCGCCGGGCTGGGTGAGCAGGTCCTGCGGGCCGAGACCGCATCGATCGTAGCTGCGGCGTTAGTCTTGTCCCGGTATGGGCGGATCGCCTGAGGATCCCTGGTCATTCCGAGCGGTCACCAAGGGTAGGGAACGAACCCGTAGCGTGATTGATTTCCTAGGTCTTTCCGCAGTACCATGGCGAACACATCGGCGGCAGTCGTGGCTGGAGCGGCGCTGCCTTCATCGCACTGAGGGGAGATCTCCAGTGAATCCGAACTATGCGGCGCGCGTAGGGGAGCGCCTCCGCAGCATCCGACTACAGAAGGGCTTGTCGCTCCACGACGTCGAGGAAGCCTCGGCGAAGGAGTTCAAGGCCTCTGTTCTCGGCGCCTACGAGCGTGGCGAGCGCAGCATCTCGGTCCCACGTCTGCAGCGACTGGCCCAGTTCTACGGCGTTCCTGCCGACCGGCTGTTGCCCGAGCCCGACGGCTCCATCATCACGCTGGATAGCCCCGCACGCCGCGAGAACAGCCGCGGCGTCCGGATCGACCTGCAGAAACTCACCGAGTCGCAGGCCCCCGAGGTTCCGGTGCTCGGGCGCTACGTGAACATGATCCAGATGGCCCGCGGCGACTTCAATGGCAAGATCCTGACCGTGCGCGGCGACGACGTACGCGCCCTCGCGGCCGTGCTGGAAACCACGCCGGATGGCTTCACGACGCGTCTGGACGACCTCGGGATCCGGGTGCACTCGGTCGCGTGACCGACTGCCTCTTCTGCAAGATCCTGGCTGGCGAGATCCCGTCTACCAGCGTGGTCGAACGCGAGGCCGTCTATGCCTTCCGAGACATCGCGCCCGCTGCGCCGACCCACGTCCTGGTGATCCCACGGGTGCACGTGGCCGACGCGAACGATGTCACAGCCGAGCACGGTGGGCTGCTGGCCGAGATGCTCGACGCCGCGAACGAGGTCGCCCGGATCGACGGGATCGAGGAGTCCGGCTACCGGCTGATCTTCAACGTGGGTCCCGACGCCGGGCAGACGGTTCTGCACCTGCACCTCCACGTGCTGGGCGGCAAGCCCGTCGGGCCGATGGCCCAGTGAGGCAGGCGGTGGGGGCGGGCGCCCTTGGTATCCTTGGCGGCAACGACCCGATAGGTCCGGTGCCTGAACGGACGGCACGGTCCTAGGAGACCCGAGTGGCCCAAAGCACGACCGAACTGAAGATCCTGGTTCCAGGGCATCACCAGATGGTGAGCCTGCTCGGCCAAAGGGACGAGTTGCTGAAGCTCATCGAGCGGTCGTTCTCCGCGACGATCCTGGTGCGCGGCAACGAGATCCGCATCCACGGCGACCCCGTCGAGACCGAGCGCGTCGGCTTCCTCTTCGGCGAGTTGATCGCGCTGTTGGAAGCCGAGCAAACCGTCACGCTGGAGTCGCTGGAGCGCTCCATCGACATGGTCAAGACCTCCGACGCCAAACCCAGCGAGGTCTTCGGCGACACCGCGCTGGTGCATCGCGGCAAGGCCGTGCGCCCCAAGACCGGCGGACAGAAGCTCTACGTCGATGCGATCCGCAACAACATCATCTCGTTCGGGATCGGGCCGGCGGGAACCGGCAAGACCTATCTCGCCGTGGCGATGGCCGTCAAAGCCTTGCTCGACAAGAGCGTCTCGCGCCTCATCCTGACCCGCCCGGCGGTCGAGGCCGGCGAGCGGCTCGGCTATCTCCCCGGGACCTTGCACGAGAAGATCGACCCCTACATGCGTCCGTTGTACGACGCGCTGATGGACATGATGGACGCCGAGAAGATGGCGCAGCTGATCCAGCGCGGGACGATCGAGGTGTCGCCGCTGGCATACATGCGCGGCCGCACGCTCAACTCGTCGTTCATCATCCTCGACGAGGCGCAGAACACGACCCCCGAGCAGATGAAGATGTTCCTGACGCGCCTCGGGTTCGGCTCCAAGGTGGTCGTCACCGGCGACGTCACCCAGATCGACCTGCCGTCCGGTCAGTTCTCGGGACTGAACGCGGCGCGCGAGATCCTCACCGACATCGACGGCGTCTCCTTCGTCTTCCTCAACTCCAAAGACGTCGTGCGCCACAAGATCGTGCAAGAGATCGTCGAGGCCTACCGCCGATTCGACGAGAGCCGTTGATGGATCAACAGCCCGGGAGGCCTCCTTCGGTATACGTCTCGGATGAGCAATCCGAGGTGCCGCTGGACGTCGACGATCTATCCGACGTTGCGGAGGCGGCGCTTCGAGCACTCGAGGTTCCACCGGAGGCTGCGTTGACGGTCACCCTTGTCGATGCCGCGCGGATCGCGGAACTCAAACAGCTTGCCTTCGGCGTGCGAGGCGCCACCGACGTGCTGTCGTTCCCGATGGACGACCTGGACGACCCGATGCCGGGGCCGCTGGTGCTCGGCGACGTGGTCATCTGCCCGTCCGTTGCGGCGCGCCAGGCGCGCGGGCTCGGCATCGAGCTGCAGGATGAGCTGCGCCACCTGTTGGTGCACGGCATCCTTCACGTGCTCGGGCGCGATCACGCCGATCCTGCTTCCGAGCTTGCGATGGTCCGCGAGGAGCGAGCGTTGCTCGCGACGGTGACCAGATGAGCTGGATGATCGCAGTGGTCGTCGTGCTGGTCGTGCTCGGCACCATCTTCGCGATGGCCGAGACCGCGACGAGTCGTATGTCTCGGGTGCGCGCGCTCGCGCTGGCGGAGGAAGGACGCCGCAACGCGATGCTGCTGGAGAAGATCCAGCAGGAGCCGGCGCGCTACCTCAACTCGATCTACCTCGCGGTGATGTTCGTGCAGAACGGTTCCGCGATCCTCGTCGCGATCCTCGCCGAACGCGCCTTCGGAAGCCTTGGCGTGACGCTGATCTCGATCGGGTTCACGGTCGTGTACTTCGTCACCGTCGAGGCGATGTCCAAGACATTCGGGATCATGCACAGCGATCGCGTCGCGCTGGCGATGGCGCCGCTGGTGTCGTTCCTGTCCCGTCTGCTGTCGTATCCCACGCGCGCCCTCATCGGCCTGTCCAACGTGCTGTTGCCGGGCAAGGGCATCAAGTCGGGTCCATTCTTCTATGAGGAAGAGATCCGCTCGATGGCCGAGGTCGCGCACGGTGAAGGCGCGATCGAGCGCGGCGAGAAGGAGATGATCCACTCCATCTTCGAGTTCGGCGACACCGTCGTGCGCGAGGTGATGGTTCCCCGCCCCGACATGGTCGGCGTCGACTCGGACGAGGATCTCAAAGACGTGCTCGCCCAGATGCTCGAGAACGGGTACTCGCGCATGCCGGTGTTCCAAAAGGGCGATCGCAACAAGATCGTCGGGCTGGTGTACGCCAAAGACGTGATGCGCCGCGTGCAGGCGCAGAACGGCCGGAACGGCAAGCGCGCGAAGCCTCAGCTCAAGGAGCTGCTGCGCAAGGCGATGTTCATCCCGGAATCCAAGAAGGTGGCCGAACTCCTGCGCGAGATGCAGGCGAAGAAGACGCACATGGCGATCGTCGTGGACGAGTACGGGGACACCGACGGATTGGTGACGCTGGAGGATCTGCTGGAGGAGATCGTCGGGGAGATCGCCGACGAGTACGACCGCGAGGAACCGCAGGTGCAGCCGATCGACGACGCCACGATGCTCGTCAACGCGCGCCTGCCGATCTCCGAGCTCAGCGAGCTGCTCGACGTCGATCTCCCCGACGAGGAATGGGATACCGTCGGCGGGCTGATGCAAGGGCTGTTGGGCCAGGTCCCGTCGCGCGGACAAGAGGTAACGTTCCAAGGGCTGACCTTCCGTGCGGAGCGCGTCCAGGGCCGCCGGATCGCCAAGGTGCGCATCACCAAGCGCGTTGACGATGAGTGAGTTCCGGAGTGGTTTCGTCGCGCTCGTCGGCCGCCCGAACGTCGGCAAGTCGACCCTGCTGAACGCGTTCCTCGGTCGCAAGATCGCGATCACATCCAAGCGGCCGCAAACCACGCGCAACGCGATCCGTGGTGCGCTCACCGGCGACGACTGGCAGATCGTGTTCGTCGACACGCCGGGTCTGCACAAGCCCAGGACGGCGTTGGGTGAGCGACTCAACGACGTGGTGTACCGGACGCTGCGCGAGGTGGACGCGATCGTGTTCATGCTCGACGGCACGCAAGAGATCGGCACCGGCGACGCGTTCGTCGCGCGCGAGGTGCTGTCGGTCGGGACGCCGACGATCTGTGTGGTGAACAAGATGGACGCCGCGAAGAACGAGATGCTCATCCCCGCGCTGCAGGCGGCCCAGGCGTTGGGGGAGTGGCGCGAGATCGTCCCCGCGTCGGCGGCGCGCGGCACCAACGTCGACAAGCTCCAGGACATGCTCGTGTCCTTCCTCGAGCCCGGACCCCAGTTCTACCCCGACGGGATGGTCACCGATCAGGCGCGCGAGGTGCTGTACGCCGAGATCGTCCGCGAGAAAGCGTTGCAGCTCACCCATCAAGAGGTGCCACACTCGATCGCGGTCGTCGTCGAGGAGATCATCGACCGCAAGGACGGGATCACCGAGATCGACGCGATCATCTTCGTCGAGCGCGACTCCCAGAAGGGCATCGTGATCGGTAAGGGCGGCTCGATGCTGCGAACGATCGGGACGCGCGCTCGCGAAGATCTGGAGTGGATCGTGGGGGGAAAGGTCTTCCTGCGTCTCAAGGTCAAGGTCTCCAAGGACTGGCAGCGCGACACCCGCATGTTGGAGCGGCTCGGCTACTGATGACACGCGCGCTCATCATCGCCAGCGCCGCGGCCGTCGCGATCGTCGGCGTGCGCGCGACGGTGACCGAGGACGTCGGCATCCCGTTCGTGTCGGTACGCCAGGGCATCACCCCCTACCAGTTGGGTGAGACACGGGTGTTCGTCGTGCGCGCCGGGTCGGTCGTGACCGCCTTCAACGCTCGCTCGGGACGCGCCGGCGCGCCGGTGCAGTGGTGTCCTCGGGAAGGTGCGTGGTGGGCGCCCAAGACCCAGGACCTGTTCAGCGAGAGCGGCACGTGGGTATTCGGGCCCGTGAACCACGACATGGTTCAGTTCAAGACGCGAGTCTCGGATGAGGGCAACCTGTTCATCGACCTCAAGCGTCCGATCGTGCGCGATCGTGGCGACGGGCGCGCCGAGATCGCGAAGGAGATCTTCGAGTTCTATCAGCGATACCTGAACTATGACCCGAGCTTGCCCACCCCGACGCGCCCGGTGTTCTGCCCGAACCCGCTCACCTAGATCATCGGCCTACTACCGTGTCGGCTCGATCACAGCTACGCACGTAGGATTGGGCGGCGATGGCGCTCTACAAGGAGCAGGGGATCGTCCTGCGAACGATGAAGCTCGGCGAAGCCGATCGCATCGTCACCATCCTCACCCAGGGCGCCGGGAAGATCCGCGCGGTCGCCAAGGGCGTGCGCAAGACGCGTTCGAAGTTCGGCGCGCGCCTGGATCCGTTCACCCACGTCGACCTGATGCTGTACCAGGGGCGCGAGCTCGACATCGTGACCCAGGCCCAGATCATCACCAGCTTCCGCGAGATCCGCGCGGACTACACCCGCTTCGCCGCCGGCGAGATGATCCTGGAGGCCGCCGACCGCGTGATCGAAGAGCAGGAGCGCAACACGCGGATGTTCCTGCTGCTGCTCGGCGCGCTCCGGTCGCTGATCGCGACCGGCTCGGATCCCGGCGGCGTCGCCGACGCGTTCCTGCTGCGGCTGACCGCGCTGGCGGGATTCCGGCCGTCGCTGAGCACGTGTGCGGAGTGCGGCAAGCCGAACGTGACCCGGTTCTCGATCCAGCAAGGTGGGATGGTCTGCGACGACTGCCGAACCGGCGGCACGATCCGCGTCGCCGAAGGCACCGTTGGATACCTGGCCGCGTTGCTCGACGACGAGACGGCGAACGCGCCAGAGGAGGTCCGTCGCGAAGGCTCTAACCTCGTGCGCGCCTACCTCGAGTACCACCTCAACCGGCCGTTGCGCGCCTGGGCGCACGTCCCGCGCTGATGCCCCCGAAGCGCCGCGCCGTCCCCGACCACGTCGCGATCGTGATGGACGGAAACGGTCGTTGGGCCGCCAAGCGCAAGCTGCCGCGCACCGATGGGCACCGGGCCGGCGAGGAAGCGGTCGGGCGCGCCGTGCACGCAGCCGCCGACATGGGCATCGGCTGGCTGACCCTGTACACCTTCTCGACCGAGAACTGGCGGCGTCCGCAGTCGGAGGTTCGGTTCCTGCTTAACGACACCGAACGCTTCGTCGAGCTGCGGCGCGCCGAGTTCCACGATCGCGGGATCCGGATGCGGTGGATCGGCCGGCGCGATTGGCGCGTCCCCAAGCGCATCGCGCGCACGATCGACGAGACGACGGATCTGACGAAGGCGAACAAGGGGATGACCCTGACGATCGCGTTCAACTACGGCGGGCGCGCCGAGCTGGTCGATGCGATGCGCACACTGGCGACCGATGGGCGCCGGATCGAACCCTCGAAGATCGACGAGCGAGCGATCCGCCTGGCGCTGTATGACCCGGAGTTGCCCGACGTGGATCTGTTCCTGCGTACCGGCGGCGAGCAGCGCCTGTCGAACTTCCTACTGTGGCAGGCGAGCTACGCCGAGCTGGTGTTCCAGGACGTGCTGTGGCCGGACTTCACCGCAGGCCACCTGCAGGCGGCCGTCGATGAGTTCGCGCGCCGAGGGCGCCGGTTCGGCACGGTAAGCTCACCCGATGCCTGAGATGGAGGGGCTCGAACGCAGGGCCCTTGTTTCTGACGCGTGGCGCGTGGTTGCTCAACGCGGCATCTTGCCGTGGGTCGCACGTTTCGAGGACCTCCCCGAGCGTGCCGACGTGCTCGAGATAGGGTCCGGCGCCGGCTTCAACGCCGAGGCATTCTGCGAGCGCTACCCAGGCTGGCGCCTGGTCGCTACTGACGTGGACGCCGCCATGGTCGAGGCCGCCGCGGCGCGCCTGGAGCGCTTCGGTCGCTTCGTGCGCGCCGAGGTGGCCGATGCGACCTCGCTGCCGTTCGAGGGCGGCACCTTCGACCTCGTCCTGTCGATCGGCGTCTGGCACCACGTGGGGTCCTGGGAGAAGGCGCTCAGCGAATGCGCCCGCGTGCTGCGCCCCGGCGGCTGGCTGCTGCTCGTGGACCTGTTGCCCGGGTTCTTCCGCGGTCCGTTCGCCAAGATGTTCCCGCCGGTGCGCACCTACACGTTGAGCGAGATGCGCGCCCAACTCGCCGACGCCGGCTTCGCACGGTTCAGGGTGCGCGCCGCCAAGGAGCTGTGGTACCGCATGATCGCGGAGACCGAAACGACGTAGCGGCTTAGGCGAACGGCCGCGCCGACGCGCTGAGCGGGAACTCGGGATTGCGGCCGTAGGTGTCCCCGACGTTCGGCTGTGGACCCGACAGCACGACCATCCGCTGCTCGCTGTCGATCTCGGTCAACGGGAACGGCATGTTCGCGTTGTCGGAATCGGCGATCAGCTCCAGGTGCAAGCCGTGCGTCGCGATGTCGCCCTGCCAGTACTTGCGGTCGAGCTCGGGGATGCCGGTCAGCACGTCGCCGGGCGACCAGCAGACCCGCGGAACGTACTGCTGCAGCGCCGGGTCGAACCACATCGACGCATCGCCGGTCCAGGTCTCGCCGCGGTCCAGGCGCGGCCCGCCCTTGTCGACCGAACGCCCGCGCAGGTGCGGGCCGGGGCTGTTGCCCGTCCCGTCGTCGAAGCACGAGTCGTCGCGGTAGTAGGGGACCGCCGTCACGGTGTAGGCGTCACCGGCGGTGTGCTGGCGAACCGTCCAGCGCGTCACCACGGTGCCGAACTGCCCCGAGATCTGCTCCCAGTTGAGGTTGCCGACCGGGCCGCTGAAGGTCGGGTCCGGCGAGTCGACGTCGTTGCAGACGCCGTCCTCGGAGCCCAGATCGCAGCTGTTCGGGTCGCCCCCGGCCAGCGGCACCGTCACGTGCTGGTCGCCGTCCTGGATCTCGACGCGGTCCGACGCGATGTGGACGTTGGAGTTGCCGATGACCTCGTCGTCCTTGCCGTCGATCGCGACGCCTTGGGGCTGGAACGGGTTGTAGTAGGTGTCCACCGTCCCGGCGGTGTAGTCCCACTGGACGTAGATGCCGTCGAACGGCGGGATCACGTGCACACGCAGGTTGTCGGCGAAGCGGATCTGGCGGGCGTAGAAGAGCTCGAAGCGGACGTTGTTGGTCGAGGAGTCGGCACCCCACGCGGCGCGGATCGCGCGCACGGGACCGACGCGCTCGCCCATCAGGATCGACGAGCCGCCCCAGTTGTTGACCTCTTCCTCGTACCCGCAGCACGGCGTCTGTCCGCCGGGCCGCTGCTGGAAGGCGCGCGCCTTCCACTGGTCGATGATGTCTGGTCCGTAGTTGTCGAAGCCCTCGGCGTCCAGACCGTTGGTCTCGTCGGACACGCGCAGCTGCGTCATCAGCCAGCGACCGTCGTAGCGGAACGCGTAGCGATCGGTGCGCACCCACGCGCCGTCACCGGGACGCCGCTGCGCGATCGCGCCCTTGGAGGTATCGGGCGCGCCGTCGGGCGTGCAGTAGGGGCCCTTCGGCGCGTTGCCGTAGTTGCGGTAGGAGGACTGGGAGTACAGGTGGATGTCGGCGTTCGCGTCGCGCTGGTAGCGGACGTAGCCGTTGGAGGCGTCGAAGGCCGGCTTGGGTCCGTCGGCGTTGGCGAGCATCACGTAGGCGAACACGGTTGCGGCCGTGTTGCTCGGGTCGATGACGGGAACCTCGTACGCCGACGCGATGCCGGCCGGCAGCGGGGTCGTCGGTGGTGCTTGCGCGGCGGCGTCGGACCACATGAATACGAGCTCGTCGTCGTCATCGAGACCCTTCACCGGATCCGGCGTCGTCGCGAAGCCCTCGGGGCTGATGTGAGAGCCCTTCGCGGGCATCGCGAGGCACGGGTCGCCGCCTTCGACGTACTGCGACTCGTCGGAGGAGTAGCGGAACCCCTCACGATCCCACGCGTAGGTCGTCTCGGCGTCGGTGCCCGAGTAGAAGGCGAAGCCGGAGTAGTTGTTCGTCAGGTAGCGCGTGAAACGCTCGTCGACCTGGAAGCGGATCTGCACGAACCCCGCGCCGGTCCACCGGTAGCCCAGCA
>JBKJXT010000496.1:0-4026 GCA_046716205.1 Actinomycetota bacterium | reverse complement strand
GCACGGGCCAGGACACGCGTGCGGCGCAGCAGGTCGTCGACGAGATCGTCGCTGCAGGGGGAGCGGCTGCTGCGAACTACGACGACGTCGCGGACTGGGAAGGCTCCAAGCGTCTGATCGATCAGGCGATCGAGACCTACGGTTCCCTCGACGTCCTGGTGAACAACGCAGGGATCTTGCGCGACAAGATGATCTTCAACATGGACGAGGCCGATTGGGACGCGGTGATCCGCGTCCACCTCAAAGGGCACTTCGCGCCGACCAGGCACGCGTGTGCGTACTGGCGCCAGAAGTCAAAGGCCGCCGGCGGCGCGCCGGTGAACGGCAAGATCATCTGCACGTCTTCGACCAGCGGGCTGCTCGGCAACGTCGGGCAGACGAACTACGGAGCCGCGAAGGCCGGCATCGCTGCGTTCGCGCAGATCGTGTCGATGGAGATGGGGCGCTTCGGCGTCACGGTGAACTCCATCGCGCCGGCCGCGCGCACGCGCATGACCGAGCGCACGTTCGGAGACATCGGCTCCAAGGGGGACTTCGACGAATGGGCGCCGGAGAACGTTGCGCCGATGGTTGCCTTCCTCGCGACCGGCGCCGCGGATGACATCACCGGGCAGACCTTCTACGTCTACGGCGGGACCGTGACGCTGTTCGAAGGCTGGACCTTCGACACCACGGTGCAGAAACCGCAGCAGTGGACCGTCGAGGAGCTCGTGGACCAGGCGCCGACGCTGTTCTCCAACCAGCCGACGAAGTACGCGCCGCCGGCCTCATCGTTGCAAGCGTCGTTGAACCAGTGAGCCCGGACCTCCATTTCGGAGCGCTCGTCCCGCAGGGCTGGAAGGGCGAGTTCGACGGGATGACGGGGGAAGAGGGCTTCCGGTCGATGCTGGAGTCCGCACAGATGGCCGAACGCTACGGCTGGGACTCGGTGTGGCTCTACGACCATCTCCACAACGTGCCGCCGCCGGCACGCCCAACACCGGTGTTCGAATGCTGGACGGGGATGATGGCGCTGGCGATGGCGACCCAGACGATCCGGATCGGCCAGATGGTGACCTGCACGCCCTATCGCAACCCGGGCTACCTCGCGAAGGTGTCGGCGTGCGTCGACGTCGCAAGCGGCGGTCGTTTGGAGATGGGCGTCGGCGCAGGCTGGTACTGGCAGGAGTTCGAGGCGTACGGCTACGGGTTCGGTAGCGCCAGCGAACGCATCGGCTACCTCGACGACACCTGCGAGATCCTCACGCGGATGTGGCGCGACCAAGCCGCCACGTGGGAGGGAACCTACGCGAGCGTCAAGGATGCGTACTGCGACCCGAAACCCTTGCAGCGACCGAGACCGCCGCTGTGGGTCGGCGGGTCCGGCGAGCGCAAGACGCTGCGCGTCACGGCCAAGCATGCCGACTACGCGAACTGGTCGCTGACACCGGATCTGTTCGCGAAGAGGCGCGAGACGCTGGGGATCCATTGTGAAGCCGTCGGGCGTGACCCCAACGAGATCACACTGACCTGGCACGGCGAAGCGCTGCTGGCGCGCGACGAGCGAGACCTGCGCAACATCCTCGACGAATACCCGTCGATCTGGGGGCAGTCCGAGCAAGATCGCCTGCCGCGGCACCTGATCGGCACCGTTCCACAGGTGATCGACAAGATCGGCGCGTGGCTCGATGCGGGGTGCGGGGGCTTCGTGGTCTGGATGCCCGACTACCCGCGGCACGAGAGCCTGCAGCTGTTCGCCGAGCAGGTCATCCCGGCGTTCCGGTAGTTCTACCTCGCCGGGATCATCCGACATATCCGGTCGAACGGAGAAGGAGCCCCGGTGCGCGGCGTCGAAGGACTCAGTAAGCCTCTACCCGGGGCGTTCTAGGAGGGTGGCATGAGGAAACTTTCGATCGTGATCGGCGCCGGCATGTTCGCGATGCTCGCGCTCGTGCCGAGCCAAGCAAGCATCAAAAAGACCGCGACGATCCTGCTGCCGTCGCTGGTCGTTGGCTTGGGCGGCGGCGCCATCGGCGAGGTGAAGTGCACCGACATCAACGACCCGAACTGCGAGAAGGGGACCCTGTCGCGGACCACGCGCTGCGTGTACGGCACGGCCGGCCCGGACTCCCAGACCGACGACACCGGGATCACCGGCTACGTGATCCCGATCGACGGCCAGACCACCTTCGAGCTGAAGTCGGAGCCGCCGGGCACCGCCGACTTCGACGTTTCCTTCCTCCTCGCGATGGCGGTGTGTGAGAGCAACGCGCCGTCGTACCCGACGGGGACGAAGTCGAGCTTCAACCACTTCGGCAATAACGGCGAGTCCGGCGCGATCCCCGAGGACACCGCGTTCGCCGTGATCTCGCTGTTCGGCAGCGCGTCGCAGTCCTTCACCTTCACCGCGTCCTAATAACGAACCGGATATCCGAGCATAAGGGCGCCGCGTCCGGGGTACCCTGCCGAGGATGCCCGTCCAGGTCGATGAGAAGCTCGTCGTGTGGGGCTCGGATATCGAGGACACGACCATCGAGCAGGCGCGCAAGGCCGCGCGACTGCCAATCATCGACGGCCATGTCGCCCTCATGCCCGATGCACACGTCGGCATCGGGGCGACGATCGGCAGTGTGATCCCCACCAAGAACGCGGTGATCCCCAGCGCCGTCGGCGTCGATATCGGGTGCGGGATGGTCGCGGTGGCGACGGACTTCCGGCTCGGCCAGCTCCCGGACAACCTGCTGCCCGTGTTGCGGCTGATCGAGCGCGCGCTGCCCGCAGGCGTCGGTCAAGGACACCGGTCGGTAACCGACGCAGCGCGCGCCTGGCTCGCCGCGAACCCGCCGGCGCGTGCCCTGTCCGACAAGCAGGTCACCAAGACGCTGCAGCAGTTCGGCACGCTCGGCAGCGGCAACCATTTCTTCGAGGTGTGCACCGACGAGCGGGACGTCGTCTGGCTCGTGCTGCACTCGGGCAGCCGCGGCATCGGAAACGAGCTCGCGGTCGGCCACATCGCCAAGGCGAAGAAAGACATGGCCGAGTCGCTCACCTCGATCGAGGATCCCGACCTGGCATGGTTCGTTCAAGGCACACCTGCCTTCGATTCCTACATCGCCGACATGCGATGGGCTCAGGACTACGCGATGGCGAACCGGGCGCGGATGATGGACGCCGCTGTCGCGGTGGTCAAACGCTTCCTCGGGATCGGCGCCGAGGTCGAGCGCATCAACTGTCACCACAACTTCGCGCAGCTGGAGACGCACAACGGCCGAGAGGTCTGGATCACACGCAAGGGTGCCATCAAGGCCGACACCGGCGACCTCGGCATCATCCCCGGCTCGATGGGCACCCGGACCTTCATCGTTCGCGGCCGCGGCAACACGCGCAGCTACAACTCGTGCTCGCACGGCGCCGGGCGCCGCATGAGCCGTACGCAGGCGCGCAAGACGATCACCGCCGACGCGCTGCACAAGGCGATGGAAGGCAAGACGTGGCTGTCCTCGCACGCGCTGAAGCTGATCGACGAGGCGCCCGACGCCTACAAGGACATCCAGCGCGTCATGGCCGCTCAGACCGACCTCGTCGAGGTCGTGCACGAGCTGACCCAGATCGTCAACTACAAGGGGCAGTGAGCCGGCTCAGGCGATGCGCATCAGCGCAGCGATCTCTTCGACGAGGACCTCCTCGGTCTTGCGCAGTTTGGCGAGCAGCCGCCGCGCGCCGGGCTGACCCAGGCGCGCGCTCGCGTTCGCGGTGAACTTCTGCTCGAGCTCTTGATCGGTGAGCGGCCGGTCCGGGTGACCCCTGTTGATCTCCTCGATCACCTCATGCGTACGACCGGAGCGGGTGTGCACCGTGATGCGAGCGCCGTAGGCGTAGGGGAAGCGCAAGCTCGTGTCCGGCTCATGGTGGACGCGTTCGGCCAGGGTGAGCACGCGACGGTCGTTGCGCGCGTCCTCCCCGAAGAGCTCGAGTCCTTCCCGGCCGCCGACGATGGCCGCCGCGAGCGCGTACGGCAGCGAATACTGAGCGGCGCCGATGCTGGCC
>JBKJXT010000495.1:0-10159 GCA_046716205.1 Actinomycetota bacterium | reverse complement strand
GCAAAGACCACCGACTTCTGGAACTCGATGGAGGCGATCGGAGGGCGCTCGACCTACGTGCTCGGCGGCGCGTTCAACTGTGGGAAGGGGCAGCCGGGCCAGATCGCGCCGGTCACCCACGGGTGCGCGCCGGCGCTGTTCCGGCGCGTGAACGTACTGAACACGCGGCAGGAGGCGGCGCGATGAACATCCCGAAGACGCTCGAGCAGGTGCTTTCGCTGTCGAAGGCGGACGACTGCATCGTCATCGCAGAACGATCGTCGGCAGCGAACATCCGCTGGGCGAACAACACCACGACGACCAACGGCGAAACCGAGTCGGTCACGCTGCTCATCATCTCGATCATCGACGGCGCGCCGGGCGTGATCACCCGTAACTACTTCCCCGACCAGTCCCTCGAGGGATTGGTCCGCGAGAGCGAGGCCGCCTGCGCGGGGAAGCCGCGCGCCGAGGATGCGATGCCCCTGATGCCCGGGGATGGCACACCCGACGACTGGGAGGATGCCGACGGCGGGATCGGCGTGGGCGCGTTCTCCGAGTTCGCCCCCGCGCTCGCGGACATGTTCAAGCGTGCCTCGGAAGACGACGTCCTCACCTACGGATACGCCGACTACCGCTCGCAGACGGTGTGGCTCGCAACCTCGACCGACCGCCGCCGCCGCAGCACCCACGTCGAAGGCAAGGTCGATTTCACCGGCAAATCGTCAGATCTGACACGGTCGGCGTGGATCGGTGCTGGGACCCACACGTTCAAAGACATCGACGTCGCCACGATGTACCGACAGATGCGCGAACGCCTCGACTGGTCTCGAACGACTATCGACCTGCCCGCCGGTCATTACCAGGTGCTTCTGCAGCCATCGGCGGTCGCCGACATGACGCTGTACCAGCAGTTCGTGAGCTCGCGCCGCGATGCCGACGAGGGACACACCGTCTTCTCGAAGGCAGGCGGCGGGAACAGGCTCGGCGAGAAGATGTTCCCCGAGGGCATCACGATCTATTCCGACCCGCACGAGGCGGGGATCGAGGTTCCGCCGTTCAGCGTCACCGCGACGTCGTCGAGCTTCGAGTCCGTCTTCGACTGTGGCAGCGACCTCGAGCGAGTCGACTGGATACGCGATGGTGTGCTGTCGAACCTGTTCACGACCCGTTACTGGGCGCAGAAGTCCGGCGCGCCGGGCCCGGTGATCGGGGCCGAGAACCTGTTGTTCGCCGACGTTGGCGGTCCGTCGCTGGAGGAGATGATCGCCTCCACCGAGCGCGCCCTGCTGGTCACCTGCTTCTGGTACATCCGCATGGTGGATCCGCAGACGGCCCTGCTCACCGGCCTGACGCGTGACGGTGTGTTCCTCGTGGAGAACGGCGAGGTGAAGGGCGCGGTGAACAACTTCCGGTTCAACATGAGCCCGGTGCAGATGTTCCAGAACACCACCGAGATCGGCCGGGTCGGTTTCGCCGTTCCGCGCGAGTTCGACGAGTACGGGCTCACGAAGATGCCCCCGCTGCGGGTGAACGACTTCTACATGAGCTCGGTGAGCGAGGCGACCTAGCTCGGCGCGAGGCGTCGCTCGCTCGACACGCGGTAGGCGAGCGAGCGGGCGCGCAGGATCGGATCCTTCGTCAGCTTGATGCCGTCGCAACTCCGGGAGGGATCGAACACGTCGGTGTCGTCGGCGTCTTTGGCGGCGGTGATCAACAGCGTGCCCGCCACGACATCGGTGCGCTCCGCCGGCCATTCCACCGTCGGGTCGGTCGGATCGTCGTCCTCGGTCGCGAGCTGGAGGTGCAAGGTGAAGCTCGTAGGCGCGGCCTTCAGGCGCGCAAGCAAGTCGTCGCGGAGATAGTCGGGTCCGCGCTCCTTCGCTTCCTGCGGGGTGATCGACGCCTCGCCGAGCTCGGGCTCCCACCGGTAGCGCACGACCTGTTCGTCGCCCGTCGCGTTCACCAGCCGGAACGCGTGGATCGCGTGGTAGGTCGCGCGGAGGAAGCTCTCGAGCGGTTGCGTCGACATGAGGATCTCCGCGGCACGCTGCGCCTCGGGGTGCGCCTGGATGAATCCGATGAGCTTGCCGACGTCGGGCTTGCCGGTCGCCGGGTCGGGCAGACGCGCCTGCATGAACTCGAGGAAGACCTCGGGCGTGCGCGCCGCGAATACCGCCTGGTTGATCGCGACGATATCGGTCGCGCCGCCGTCGGGAAGGTGGAACTTCACCGACATCCCGCGTGGCTCGCGGCTGTTGTCGCGCGCGCCGGGGTCGCCGCTGCCGTTGGAGAAGCGCACCGCGGCCTGCGTTGCGGCCCCCGACAGATGAGGCGCGCGCGACAGACGCGCAGCCTCCGCGGTCGCCGTGAAGGTCGCATCGCACGAGGTGCCCTTGGCGTGCGCGGCGCGGGCGCCGGCGTGGACGCCGAACAGGGCATCGAAGGACGCAACCAGTTCGTGCGCGATGTTCGCCATCGGGTCGAGCCTACTTGATGAGCCGGGACATCCGTCGGTCGGCCAGCACCTTGCCGCCGGTCTGACACGCGGGGCAGTACACCACCTCGTGGGACTCATACGACACGCGCCGAAGATCCTCGCCGCATCGCGGACACGGCGTTCCCGCGCGGTTGTGCACGACGAACCGTTCCCCGAGCTTGGCCGGTAGGCCGCCGGTGCGTGCGCGCTCACCTTCGAGCGCCTCGGCCAGGACATCGGCGATCGCCGTCAGCAGGCGCGCGCGTTCCTCGGGTCCGAGCGAGGTGAGCGACGCGTAAGGCGAGATCTGCGCACGATGCAGGATGTCGTCGGTGTAGCCGCGCCCGATGCCCGCGACGGTGCGCTGGTCGCGCAGCATCGTGTGTACGCGCCGGGTATCCTCGCCGTGCTCGATCAGCTCCGTGAATCCGATGGAATCGGGCTCGGGGCCGAGACCTTCCATCGGGCCGTCGTCGCCGGGCGCCAGCACCCACCATCCTGCCTTGCGCTCGGTGCCGAACTCCTTGATGAGCACCGCGGTGCCGTTATCGAAGTGGAAACGTGCGAGCGCGCCTTTCGGATTGGTGACCTTCGGTGGGCTCTCGAGGTCCATCCGGCCGCCTTGGGACAGGTGCAGCGCGATGCGGGGTCCGCCGAAGTCCAACAGCAGGTACTTCCCGCGTCGTCCGGTGCGCTCCAGCCTCCGGCCGATTAGCGACTCGGGCGCGGGCGCGTAGGTCTTCAGGGCCGCGAACTGCAGCTGCGTCGCAGCCTCGAGCGTGCTTCCCGCCAGATGCTGTGCGAGTCGCTCGGCGAGCGCCTGCATCTCCGGGAGCTCGGGCATGCGCGCACCCTAATCCGTTCAGGGCGCACCATCCAACGGCGAGTCAGAACCGATCGAGTGAGAACCGATCCAGCGGCAGCGGCGGCGGACGATCCATCGCCAGCGCGGCGACCGATTCACCGACCAGCGGCGCGAACTTGAACCCGTGTCCGCTGCACGCGCTGGCGATCACGACGTTGTCCCGGCGGTCGATGATGAAGTCCTCGTCGGGAGTGTTGGTGTACAGGCAGGTCTCGTAGGCGATCGGTTCGCCGCTCATCGGCCGGAACCGCTCGCGGGCGAACGCCATGACTCGCGCTGTCCCCTCGACGTCGGTTTCGAAGGTGCGGGAGTCGGGGTCGACCGCCGCCCCGGCATGATGTTCCGCCAGCTTGACGCCCGGCGCGCGCCCGAGCTTCGGCACGAGGTAGGCGGCGGGTGCGCGCGCCCGGTCGATGACGGGAACCGTCTCCGGCGGCCCGTCGAAGTAGAAGACCTGTTCTCGGGTGACGGTCAGCGGAAGGCGGAGGTCGATGAGCCCGTTAGCCCACGCGCCCGCCGCAACGACCGCGCGTCGCGCGCGGAGGGGACCGGCGGCGGTGTCGATCGTCACCCCTTCGTCATCCGGACGCAGGGCCGTCACGATGCACTCGGGCCAGATCTCCGCGCCCGCGTCGGCGGCCGCCGCTGCGAGGCGTTCGATCGAGGCCGTCGCGTCGATGACGCCGGTGTCGGGGGAGAACAGCACGCGGTCTCCGCGCGTGTCCACCCACCCGAACGAGCGCTCCAACTCGCGGGGATCGAGCATCGCGTGTTGCGCGCCCGCGGCCTCGAGCGCAGCCGCGCATCGGTACAGGAAGTCGTCGTCGCCGATGTCGAGCCCGCCGGTGATCGTGACGAGCGCCGGGTCCAACTCGCGCCACAGCGTCAGTGAGCGCTGGGCCAGCTGCACGTACAGACGGTCTTCGTAGGCATAACGGAAGATCCGGGTCGCGCCGTGTGACGATCCCAGCGCATGGCCGAGCACGAACCGCTCGAGCACGAGGACCGCTCGTCCGGCGATCGCGAGGCGCCACGCCGCCGCGAGGCCCATGACCCCGCCGCCGACGATGACGAACTCGGCGTCCACGCGCCTCACCGTTGCGCGCGGATGGGCTCGAACGCGGCGATGTAGCGAGCGAGACGTTCCGCCGCTTCGACCGCGGCTTCGTCGGTCTCGAGCCCGTCGCCGTCCCATAGCTCGCTCAGGCGGCGCCATCCGCGCTGCCGGCCGACGAAGGGACCGGCGACCGGCTCCGTGCCCAGGAGCTTGCGCCACGTCCGTTCGCGCGATCGCAGCAGTTCCAGCGCGGCATCGTTGCGCGCAGCGTCGGGATGTTCGGCATGGAAGCCGATCTCGAGCATGGGACCGGTCACGGGCTTGATGCCACCCGCGGACAAAGCCGCCTTCGGCACCATCTGACACTCGTAGTGCTCGGCGGTCTCCTCGCCGTACCACACCTTCAAGCCGCTGCCGCCAGCGCGTGCATGGAAGGTCCGTAGCGTCGGCGGCAGGAAGCCGACCAAGGCATCCGAGACCGTCTCGTAGAACACGCGCGCCATCTGCGCATCATGACACGGATCGATGTGCGGTCCCTGCCGTCGGAGCGTACTCGCCCCCGACTAGTGGGCGTGCGTTACAAGCGTTTCACTCGACGCCCGCGTCCCCAGGAAATGGGCTCGCGAAACACGCTCACAAGGGGACGTTCAGGGCTTGGTGGCAGATGCGATCAGAACGTCGCGTAGGTCGACGATCGTCGTGCCGAATCTTGGTTCGAACGCCTGGCGTTCCTTCAACTGGAAATCTTCCCAGCGGTCGCGGACCATCTGACGGACGAACCGTCCCAGCGGTTGGACGTGCTTCTCCGTCAGGTAATCGTCCAGACTCATCTCGAAGCGCACCTTCTCGAGCGTGATGGTCACGGGTCGGAAGCCGGCATCCCGAAGTGTCGTCTCCAGGCGCGCTTTCGTTCCGAGCTTCTCGAGCCACGGCTCCGCCTCGGCGCGGGTGTGTCTGAACAGCTCGAACCCGATCGTCTGCTCGGCGAGCGCCAACCACGTCTTCGTCAGGTCGTCGACGTGATGCTCCCACGTCGCGATCGCGAGGATCCCACCCGGCCGCAAG
Organism: Actinomycetota bacterium; assembly: GCA_046716205.1. Taxonomy (GTDB): domain Bacteria; phylum Actinomycetota; class AC-67; order AC-67; family AC-67; genus JBKJXT01. The sequence continues at coordinate 4,714 of JBKJXT010000495.1, read as the reverse complement.
GCGCGTTTGATGTCGAAGAGCGCCGTCTCCAGTTTCGGTGCGAGGTGCAAGCTGAACGACGCGGTCGCGGCGTCGAACGTCGCGTCGCGGAAGGGAAGGTTGATCGTGTCGGCCGCGACCATCATCGGATCGCTGCGCACGGCGCGCCCGGCGCGCAGCATCCCTTGAGAGGGATCGCATCCGATGGCGACCGCGCCTTGGTCTGAGGCACGCGGGAGGGCGGTTCCGGTGCCGCATCCGACATCCAGCAGGTGAGCGCCGGCGGCGAGACGGGCTGCGCGGTGCAGCAACGGTGCCACCGTCGCGGTATGCGGCGCGACGACGCGCTCGTAGTCGGCGGCGACAGGATCCCATGAGCGCCAGTCGACGCGGGGCTGCCGCGCCTCGTTCCCGGCCGGCCGGTGCACAGCTTTCGGGGGCTGCGATCGTCGGAGCCATCTCATGTCGCGGCAGCCTACTGAGGCGGCAGGCCTCGCGCCGCCGCTGCTATCGTCGCGCCGGCCGTCGACTTGGAGGAGAGTGCATGGGGACCGACGTACGCGAGTTGGGGACGATCCTGGGCGTGTGGGCGCATCCCGACGATGAGACCTACCTGTCGGCAGGCACGATGGCGATGGCGGTGCGCAACGGACAGCGCGTGGTGTGCGTGACGGCGACCAAGGGCGAGGCCGGGTCTTGGGACGAGGAGCGCTGGCCGTCGGCGACGATGGGACAGGTCCGCGAGGCGGAGCTCATGGAGTGCCTGGGCATCCTCGGCGTCACCGAGCATCACTGGCTCGACTACATCGACGCACAGTGCGTGAAGGTGGACGCCGCCGACGCGACGGCTCGCATCTCGCGCTTTATCGAGGATGTGCAGCCGGACACGGTTCTGACGTTCGGGCCGGAGGGCATGACGGATCACCCCGACCACAAGTGCGTCAGCCGATGGACGACCGACGCGTTCGACCGGACCGCACAGCCGGGTGCGCGGCTGCACTACGCGACGCAAACGCCCGAATGGGCGGATCGCTGGGTGCCCATCCTGAAGGCGCGCAATGTCTTCGAAGGCGACACACCACCGCGAACCCCTCGCGAAGACCTCTCGATCGACGTCGAGCTACCCGAGCACGTGCTCGAGCTGAAGGAAAAAGCGATCGGCGCGCATCTCTCGCAGATCGAAGGGATGGCGGAGCTGTTCGGCGAGGACTGGATCCGCCAGTCTCAGGCAGGTGAGTATTACCGACTGGCGCGTACACGCTAGGCCGTAGCGGGCCGAGCCTACGCAGCCGTGATGCACCTTCATCATGTCGCTGATGTGACATCGCGACGCGCCTGCACCCTTTGCGGGGGGGTGACCATGTCCCATCGAACTACAGGAAGCGCAGAAGATTAGACACCTAGATAGCACCGTCTATCTATGACTTCGAGAGTGCCCGATGCCGAAAACTAGAGCGAGGTTGGGAACGGTCTAACGAGGGGACACGAGCCGATGCCGGCACAAGCGATCTTCACCGACCGACGTCGCGCATCGATCCCCTTCTTGCTCGTTGCAGCCCTCCTTGTCCCCCCGCTCGGACGCGCGTCTGCCGTCATCTCCCCCCTTGGACGCGCGTCCACCGCGGTCGATCCCGCCCTCCTCGGGGTCGACCAGGGTTCCCAGCGGGTCATCGTTCAGAAGCTCTCCGCGAACGACAGCGCGCCGGAGCGTGCGGTTGCACGCTTGGGCGGCACCATCACTCGCGACCTCCCCATCGTGCGGGGCTTCTCTGCAACGCTCGACGCGGCAGCCGTCCGAGAGCTCGCGCGGGCCGAAGGGAGCCGCGCGATCACCGTCGACGGGCGCGTGCGCGTGCTCGGCGACCCGTCGGTCGACGACCCGCTGAACTCGAAGGCCGCGGTCGTCGAGCGCGCGGACCAGGCGTGGGCGGCCGGGCTCACCGGCGCCGGAGTCACCGTCGCGGTCATCGACACGGGCATCTCCGACGTACCCGACCTTTCCGGTCGCCTGGTGACCGTCACCAACGAATCCGGGCTTCCGGCGAAGTGCATCAACTTCTCGGGCGAGGCCGGTTGCCAGGACTCCTACGGTCACGGCACATTCGTCGCCGGTGTGATCGCCGCCAGCGGAGCAGGCACGAAGGGCAAGTTCCAGGGCGTCGCACCGCAGGCGCGCCTGCTGTCGGTGAAGCTCTCCGGCCGCGACGGTGCTGCCGACGTGAGCGCGCTCCTTGCCGCGATCCAGTGGGTCGTGTCCTACCGCAGCACCTACGGCATCAAGGTCCTCAACCTGTCGATCGGAACCGACAGCCCGCAGAGCTATCGCATCGACCCCTTGAACTACGCGGTCGAGCAGGCATGGCAGGCCGGCATCACCGTGGTCGTCGCGGCCTCGAACCTTGGACCGAACCTCGCGACGATCACCAAGCCGGGGGACGACCCGTGGGTCATCACCGTCGGCGCGATGGACGACAACGGCACCGTCGTGGAAGACGACGACGCGATCCCGAACTTCTCGGCGCGCGGCCCGACGCTGGCCGACGCGCTGCCGAAGCCCGACCTCGTCGCGCCGGGCGCGCACATCGTCAGTCTCAGCGCGCCGAACAGCGCGATCGAGCTGAACTTCCCCCGCCCGATCGGCAAGGGCTACCGCAGAGGCTCGGGTACGTCCTTCGCGACGCCCGCGGTCGCCGGCACCGTCGCCCTGATGCTGCAGGCGCAGCCGACGCTGTCGCCGGACCGGATCAAGTACGCACTGATGAGCACCGCGCGGGCTACCGCATCGGACAAGTGGTTCGACGTCGGCGCCGGTCTTCTCGACAGCTATCGCGCCGCCTTCGACGCGCCTGCGGGCGTCGCGAACCAGGGCCTCGTGCTCTCAACCGGTCTTGGATCGCTGGACCTCAGCCGCGGTTCGCTGACGGTCCAGACCACCGACCTCGTCCCGGTCACGCTCACCGGCAACACGACCCAGCAGCTGCGGATGTACGACGCGGCGCAGTACACCGGCGCGACCTGGCACGGCGCAACGTGGCACACGTCGCAGTGGGCCGGCGCGACCTGGCACGGCGCCACCTGGCACGGTGCGACCTGGCACGGCGCGACCTGGCACGGCGCGACCTGGCACTCCGCGGGCCCGGACGGGGAAGACTCGCAGCGCACCTACGGCGTCGGTTACATCGGTAACGGCCTGTTCGGAGCGTGGGAGTGACCCCCACGCAGAAAGCGCGGGAGCCCCGCAGGGATACTTCGCGGGGCTCCCTTCGCATCCAGCTCTATGTCGCTGGCGTCGTCGCGGTGGCGATCGCTTTCGGGATGCGGCTGGCGCTGTACGAGGGCCCGGCGGTGACGCGCGGCCTCGCCATAAACGCGGCACTGCTCGCGTTGCTCACCGCGTCTGAGTACTTCATGGTGCGGTTCCGCTTCCGCGGCGAAGTCATGGGGATCACGCTATTCGAGGCGGTGCTCGCGCCGATCGTGTGGGTCGCGCCGCCGATCCAGGTGGCCCTGCTGGTCGTTGCGGCTCAGCTGATCAGCGCGTTGCTCAACCGTGACAAGCCGTTGAAGGCTACATTCAACGTCGCGGAGTGGATCCTCGCGGCCGGGGCAGGATCGTTGGTCTTCCACGCATTGCGACTGGGCGTCGACCTCACGCCTCGCAACGCCGCGGCGCTCGTCGCGGGGATGAGCGCGATGGCGTTCATCAACCTCGTGCTGTTCGCGGAAGTCATGCGACTCGCACAGGCTCGGCCGCGCCTCACCGTCGCCCGCGCCGTCTCGCCGTCGATCCTGCTGGGGTTCGCGCTGAACACCCCGTTCGGCTTGCTGTTCGTCGCGGCGTACCACGCAACGCCTCTTTCCGTCATCGCCTTCGTGGTGCCACTCGTGATGTTGCGCTGGGCGCACAGCTCCTACGCAGCGGTGTCCGCGGACAAGGCACGTCTGGACGGCTTGCACCGAGCAACGCGCGAGCTGGTCGTGCCGATCGACCCGCTGGACGCGCTCCCGCGGTTCCTTGCTGAGGTCCGGTCGTCGTTCGGGGCAGAGGCGGTCGACCTGGTCGTCCCAACGCAAGGCGGGCGAACGGTTCACCGGTGCCAGGAGGACGGATACCGGAGCCACCTCGAGACCGGCGACGTGGTCTCATTGGCATCGCAACTGACCCATGACCCTAGACCGTTGAGGGTCACGAAGAACAGCGCCTACGGCACCGAGCTTTCCCGAGAGGGCTGGCGCGCAGCCGTCGCGGCGCCCGTCATCGCCGACGGCCGCCCGATCGGCGTGCTGATCGCCTACGACGCAGGCGGGCCAGAAGGGTTCGAGGCAGGCGAGCTGACCGTCCTTCAGGCACTCGCGCGCGAAGTCGGCAGCGCGATCCACAAGGGTGCCCTTGTTTCGCAGATCATCGAGGAACGGCACAAGCTCGGTGACATCGTCGAGCACACCTCCGCCGGCATCGTGCCACTCGCGCCCGACGGGTCCGTCCTGACGTGGAACCCCGGCTTCGAGCGCATCACCGGCTACACATCCGCCGAGATGGTCGGCGCGAAGGGCATCGATCGCGTCCGTCCGCGCGACGAGGCCGGCGGCGACCTCTTCGTCGAGCGCTGGGCGATCACATCGGTCGACATCCCTTCGTTCGTGCAGATCAGAACGCGCGACGGCTAGCTCAGACGGGTGTCCTGTTCCGTCACGCGCGTGTCCGACGCGCAGGGCGCGCCGGGCGTACTGGTGC
>JBKJXT010000494.1:0-5068 GCA_046716205.1 Actinomycetota bacterium | reverse complement strand
GCACTGGGCCGTGCTCGAGTCCTGGGTCGGCGACACCGCGCGCTGAGCACTCGGTTTGGAGGGCACGCCCCGCGCTCGTATGGTCGGTCGGTCAAAGGAGGTCGTCATGACCGAGATCGAAGTTTGCGCCGTCGCGGACCTGCCCCCGAAGACCGTCAAGGGGAAGGGTGGTTGGGCGGTGGGCAACACCGGTGAGCAGACGTTCGCCCTTTCGCGACGCTGCCGTCATCTCTATGCCGATCTAGGCAACGGCTCGATCGACAAGAACGGGTGCCTGGTCTGCCCGTGGCACGGCTCGAAGTATGAGCCCTCCACCGGTCGCATGGTGCGCGGCCCGCAAGGGATCTTCGCGAAGATTCCCGGCCTGTCGCAGGCATTCATGGCGCTGACGAAGGTCGTGCCACTGCGGCGCGGAACCGTCGAGGAGCGAGACGGCACGCTGTACGTGAAGTAAGCCTGCACGTCGCTCGAGCCGGCTGGCCGTACCTCCGGGCAGGATTCCACGGGTCTTGCGTAGAAAGTGGTAACGCCGATCTCCGCCGTCGTGGCTCGGAACGGTCGGGTCACTTTGGGCTGGGGGGTCCATGAATACGAAACACCTACGAAGCTGCGCGCTTTCGCTCGTGCTGATCCTCGGTGCCGGTTTGATGTCGGCCGTTCCGGCGGCCGCTGGTACCTCCGATCAGCGGACCCTTCGCGCCACTGGCGCGGCGGGCGCTGTGAGCTTGACGCTCACGGGCCCCCAGAGCGCCAGCGTCGGCGCGCCCGTGGTCTTCAACGGCAGGCTGACGATCATCGGCGTCGGCATGCCGGCCCAGCCCATCTCGATCTTCGTCGACGGGGCGATGGCAACGACGGTGAACACCGACGTGCTTGGCTCGTTCACGTCCAGCCTGCGGCTTCGGGTCGGCATCCGTCGTGTCCACGCCGAGTGGTTCGGCAACCTCCCGATCGGCGCGCGAACCTCGGAGCTGTCGGTCGAGGTGGTCGACGACGTCGCGCCGACGATCCAGTTCACCGCACCCTCGCCCGGCGCTCGACTCACTACGACGCGCCCGGCGATCGCGCTCACCTATGACGACCTGGGCTCCGGCGTCGATCCTGAGACGCTCTCGCTGGCGGCGCTCAACTCGTCGATCACCTTCGATTGCGCGGGGTCGACGAACGCAGCGTCGTGCGCGCCGGACGCCGATCTTGCCCAAGGCGATGTGATGTTGAAGGCATCGGTCGAAGATCGCTCGGGCAACCGATCGAACCAAACGTCGGTGACCGTGGCTATCGATTCGGTCGCGCCTGCGCTGGTTGGGACATACGCGCGCGCGGAGGACGGCTCCTTGCGGGTCGCCGGCTTCGCGACCGATGCGCATGCGCCGATCGAGATCTCGATCCGCAACCTGCGCACCGATGAGCGCGTCACCGAGACCGTCCAGTCCGGCGCGAGATTCGTCGCCACGTTGAGCGGTACCAGCGGCGACCAGATCAGGATCGTTGCTATCGACGACTTCGGCAATGCGAGCCAGCCGACGATCGTCACCGCACGCAGCGGACCGCCGGTGCTCGTCGCGAGCCCGCTGGATCCTTCGGTCGTCACGGACTTCGCCGACTCGGTCGCGTTCCTGTACGCCGGCGCGGATCCGGTCCAGTTCGACGTCGCGCCGGGCACCATCGAATCGCGTCGCGTCGCCGTGGTTCGTGGTCGCGTTACCGATCGCGGCGGGGATCCGATCCCCGAGGTCCAGGTGACCGTGCTCGGCCACCCGGAGCTCGGTTTCACGCTCACGCGCGCCGACGGCGCGTTCGACATCGCCGTGAACGGCGGCGGTGAAGTGACCCTCGACCTCAGGAAGCAAGGCTTCATCGGTGTGCAGCGAGAGGCCGACGCGCCGTGGCGCGACTTCGTCACGCTCGACGACATCGTGATGATCCCGCTCGACACCAAGGTGACCGCCATCGACCTGGGCGCGCCTGGGATGAAGGTCGCTGAAGGCTCCGTTGTCACAGACTCGACCGGGAGCCGGCAGGTGCGGATGCTCTTCCCGGCCGGCACCACCGCAACGATCCAGCACGAGGACGGCTCGACGACGCCTGCGCCGTCGCTGCACGTTCGCTCGACGGAGTTCACCGTCGGCAGCACAGGGCCCGCCGCGATGCCGGGCGCGCTCCCAGCGAACTCCGCGTACACCTACGCATTCGAGCTTTCCGCGGACGAGGCGCCCGCGGGCACCGACTCGATCCTGTTCAGCGCGCCGATCCCCGTGTACTCGGATGAGTTCCTCGGGATGCCCGTCGGCACGGTCGTTCCGCTGGGGACCTACGACCGCCGGCGCGGCGTATGGAGCCCCGAAGACAACGGGCGCGTCATCAAGATCCTTACGGTCTCAGGCGGAACCGTGACGATCGACAGCAACGGCGATGGCGCCGCCGACGACGATGCCACGCTGCAGGCGCTCGGCGTCACCTCGACCGAGCGCGCGACGCTCGCAACGCTGTATCCCGCGGGGAAGCGCGTGATGCGGCTCATGGTTTCGCACTTCACGCCGCACGACCCGAACTACCCGATGGGCCTTCCGCCCGACGCCGACGATCCTCAGACGCCCGATCCGTCCGGCGATGACGGCAACGACGATCCTTGCACCCAGGCGGGCTCGATCCTCGAGTGTGAGAACCAAGTCGTGCGCGAGAGCATCCCGCTGGCCGGCGTTCCCTTCAACCTCACCTATCGGAGTGACCGGAGCAAAGGACGACTCGACGCCTACCGCGTCCGCATCCCGCTGCGCGGCGCGAGCATGCCCGGCTCGGTCGTGGATACCGTGCTGATCGTGAACGTCGCCGGCCGTCAGTTCACCTCGACGTTCGGGGCGTCGCCACCCGCATCCACGATCTTCGAGTGGGACGGTCGCGATGCCTATGGACGTGCGGTCAACGGCACGGTCCCGATCAACGTCGACCTTCGGTACACCTACCGGCTTTTCTGGTGTCCGGTGCAGTCTTCGTTCCGAGTCTTCGGTCAACTCTGTCGGTCCGACGGTCCGATGTACGCGTCGCCGTCGTTCGCCTATCTCGGCCGTGGTTGGATCGGTCGGATCGGCGCGTATGACCCTCGCGGGCTCGGACTGGGTGGGTGGGATCTCGACGTGCATCACGCCTTCGATCCCACCAGTGGGCTTCTGCATCGAGGCGACGGGACCCGCGTATCCCTTCGTGCGGTCGGCCCGACGATCAAGACGGTCGCGGGCAACGGCTCGTCCACGCAGTCGGGCGACGGCGGTCAGGCCACGCAAGCTGGGATCACCAGCGGGGGGATCGAGGTCGGCGCGGACGGGAGCCTGTACCTCGCGAGTGGGTCACACATCCGTCGCGTGGCTCCCGACGGGGTCATCACGAGGTTCGCCGGCACCGGGGGGAATGGCTCCACCGGGGACGGAGGTCAGGCGATAAACGCCAGCTTCTTCGCGTTCGACGTGGCATCGGGCCCCGACGGCAGCCTTTACCTGGTCGACGAGGCGGCGAACAGGGTCCGCCGCATCGCACCCGACGGCATCATCACGACGATCGCCGGCAACGGGAGTGAGGGGTTCCCCGCAGACGGGTCGATCGCCACCAGCGCGCCGCTCCCGCTCACCAGCCAAACGACCAGCCTGATCGCAACAGACGCGGCCGGGAACGTGTACGTCACCGGAGAGGAACGGTTCCCGACCTTCTGCGTGGGGTGCACGCATCAGGGCTGGGTCTATCGGATCTCGCCGGACGGCAGGATCGTGCTGGCGGCAGGTGGTTGTGGTCCGCTGCGCGATCCCAACTGCCAGAACGACCCCGCCGACGGTGATGCTGCAGCCGGCGCGCACCTCGGAGCGATCAACGGGATCGACGTCGGTCCCGATGGCACGTTGTACCTCAGCTCTCACCATTTCAGCGGCGGCGGGCTGTTCGCCGTGAAGCAGGACGGGACGATCAACAAGCTCACGGGCCCGAAGACGTGTGGAGGCTCCGGAGACGGTGGACCCGCACGGTTGGCAGGGGTGTTCCCGGGCAGGCTCGACGTGGCGCACGACGGAACCATCTACGTCGGCGAGAACTGCGCGTCGTCTGCTCCGGTCCGCGCGATCTCGCCGGACGGGATCATCACCAGCGTGACCGGCCGCGCCGCGCCCGGGTTCGCGGGCGACGGCGGGCCCGCGTTCACGGCACGCGTGCCGACGGCCAGTGGGCTCACGACCGATCCGGACGGCGGCTTGTATGTCGCCGGCGGGCTGCGCGTTCGCAAGATCGCTGCGTCATCGGGACACGTCCGTGGCGGCACGATCCTGTTGCCGTCCAAGGACGGCGGCGAGGTCTACGTCTTTGACCTCAGAGGGCGTCACCTCAGGACGCTGCACGGGCTCACCGGGGCCGTCTTGACCACGTTCAGCTACGACGCGGCAGGACGCCTACGCGCATCGACCGACGCCTTCGGCGCGACCACGACCATCGAGCGCGGCGCCGACGGCGCGCCTGCCGCGATCATCGCGCCGGACGGCAAGCGGACGGCTCTGAGCCTCGATACCAACGGGAACCTCGATCGCGTGACTGCCCCATCGAGCGAGTCGTATGCGTTGACGACGACCGCGGACGGGTTGCTCACGAGATACGTCGCGCCGACCGGCGACGAAACGACGATGACCTACAACGCGCACGGGCGGCTCATCACCGAGCGCGATGCGGCAGGCGGCCTGCGCACCTTCGATCGCACCGTGTCGAACGCGGTCTCGACGGTGACGTCCAAGAGTCCCGCCGGTCGCGACACCACCTATGAGGTGACTCGCAACACCGATCGCAGCACGGTGGTGCGAACGACCGATGCCGCCGGCGGTGTGACATCGATCACCAACGGAGCCGATGCGAGCCAGACGCTGGTGACGCCCGACGGCGTGACGTCGCGCCGGGCGCGCAGCGGCGATCCGCGCTGGGGCATGCTCGCGCCCGACGACGCGGAGATCACGGTGACGACGCCGGGTGGGAAGACCGTAACGACTCGCTTCACGCGCACCGTCACGCTGTCGGATCCTCGGGATCCGCTCAGCCTCGTACG
>JBKJXT010000493.1:0-5585 GCA_046716205.1 Actinomycetota bacterium | reverse complement strand
CAGCCGGCGTCGCGCAGGTCGCGCATCGTTGCCACGACTTCCTCGTGGCGCTCGCCCATACCGGCGATGATGTTGGACTTGGTCGAGCACTCCGCCGGCAGCCAAGCGCGTGCTCGGCGCAGGAACTCGAGCGACCCCTCGTAGGTGAACGCGGGCCGAATTCGGTCGAACAACCGCGGCACGGTTTCGACGTTGTGCGCGAGCACCTCCGGCCGCTCGTCGCACACCGTGCGGAGGGCATCGGCGTCCCCGTGGAAGTCGGGCGTCAGCAGCTCGACGGCGCACCCCGGTATCAGCGCGCGGACCTGCCGCGTGCACTCGGCGAACAGCCACGCACCACCGTCGGCCAGGTCGTCTCGCGCCACGGCTGTGATCACCGCATGACGTAAACCCATCCGGGCGATCGACTCGGCCACGCGTCGCGGCTCGTCGGTGTCGTACCCGACCGGCTTCGCCGTCGTGACGTCGCAAAACGCGCACCGGCGGGTGCAATGGTCGCCGCCGATCAGGAACGTCGCCTCGCGCTCTTCCCAGCATTCGGAGATGTTCGGACACATCGCTTCTTCGCAGACGGTGTGCAGGTTGCCGTCGCGCGCGATGCGCTTGAGGTCTTGGAAGTTTGGTCCGGTTTTGAACTTCACCTTCAGCCACGACGGCTTGCGGCCTTCGACGCCGTCGATCTGCATGCTGCGCGCCGGACCTTGCACGGTCGGTATCAGCGGGAGCATCCGGCGCGCCTCAGACATGCGAGCTCACTCCCAGCACCGCCGGCTCCACGAAGGCAACCTCGCGTCCGAGCTCGACTCCTAAAGCGCGCGCGGCGCGCGTGGCGACCTCACGCAGCGACGGCGCCGAGCCGGTCAGCGCCTGGATCGAGGTCACGCCGCGGTCGACGATGCCGCACGGGATGATGCCGTTGAACGCGTCGAGGTCGGTCGAGACGTTGATCGCGAAGCCGTGAGTTGTGATCGTCCGTGAGACGTGCACCCCGATCGCGGCAAGCTTGGCGTCTCCGACCCACACCCCGGTCAGACCCTCGACCGTGCCCGCCGCGATCCCGAAGGAGGCGGCCGTCGCGATCAACGCTCTTTCGAGGGCGCGCACGTAGCCGACGAGGTCCCCGGTGGTGCCGAGATCCACGATCGGGTAGCCAACCAGCTGCCCCGGCCCGTGGTAGGTGACGCGTCCGCCGCGATCGGAGTGCTCGACGCCGATGCCACGGGCGGCCAGCGATTCGGTGTCGAGCAGGATCTCGCCCTCGGTGGCGCGGCGGCCGAGGGTATACACGGCGTCATGTTCCAACAGCAGCACCGTGTCGCCGATATCACCCGTGGCGCGCCGCTGGGCCAGCTCTTGTTGCAGCGCGAACGCAGGCGCATAGGCGATCCGCCCGAGCCAGGTTGCGCGCAGCGTGTCCACGACGTCCACCGTAGCACCGACGCCGGGGCAGTTCTCGGCCTCAGCCGGTCAGACGCGTCACTGCGACGTCGGCCCGCAGGTAGTTGAACGGGGCGAGCGCCTCGTCACGCTCGCCCCGTCCGGCGGAGGGTGTCCTCAGCCCATGCTGCGCACGCCCAGCGGCGGGTCGATGATCGTGCCGCCGTGCCCGTCACTGCGGAGCTTGCGCCCGGCGCACGAGACGCCGTTGACGTCGAACTGGTAGGTCCCGCCGTCGAGGCCGATCTTGACGACGTTGGTGATGGTGCCCTTTCCGCAGTCAAGCGGGCCCCAGCTGTTGTTGTGGATCGCGGTGGGTGCACCGGGGCCCGTCTTGGTGACCGTGAGTTGCAGGAACTGCGCGCACTCGTGCTCGATCACGACGTCGACCGTGCCCGTCGTCGAGAGCGTGAGCTGCTGCCCGGTTCCGGTCTGAACGACCAGCCCGTTCACGATGAGCTGCCCACCGTCGGGCTGTGTGATCTTCGCGTACGGGTTCTCGCAGTTGGTCTCCGCGTTGCTCGCGACCGGAGCCGCGACCGCCATGACGATCGTCGCCGCTGCGATGATCCGTGCCAGGTTGCCTGCTCGCATCTTCATCCCCTCCTGATGTCCCGCGAGGTGCGTCCTCGCGTCTGGGGTCAGTATGCGTCAGGGCAGGGGTTTGCCACGATCCCCTCCTGGTGCAGGTGTCGCGCGCCCTGGAGACAGGGTTTCGACACCTCGAGGTCGAGGGTTAGGTGAGGCCGAGCTCGTGAGTGAATTCGGCTTCCTCGAGGATCTGCTTCAGCCGGCCGTTGAACTGCGCCGCCTTGTGACCGTCGATCCAGCGGTGGTCGTAGGTCAGGCACAGGAACATCATGTGGCGCACCGCGACCGCGTCGGAGCCGTCCACCGTGATCACCGCGGGCCGCTTCACGATAGAGCCGATGCCGAGGATCGCGACCTGCGGCTGGTTGATGATCGGGGTGTCGATGATGCCCCCGAACGAGCCGAAGTTCGTCAGTGTGAACGTGCCGCCGGTGACGTCGTCGGGGGTCAGTCCGCCTTTCGCCCGAGCCCGCTGGCCGACGTCGTTGATCGCTCGCGCGAGCCCGACGAGGTTCATCCCGTCGGCATCGTGCACGACCGGCACGATGAGGCCTTCGTCGCGTCCGACCGCGATGCCGAGGTTCACGGTTCGCCACAGGCGCGCACTCTGTCCGTCCTCGAGGATGTGGGCGTTGAACTCGGGGAACTGGCGCAGGACCTGCACCGTGGCCGCCGCGATGAAGGGCATGAACGTGAGGTTGAATCCCTCCTGCTGCGCGAAAGCGCCCTTGATCCCGGCGCGCGCAGCGGCGATGCGGGTCATGTCGACCTCGATCACCGTCGTGAGCTGCGCGCCGGATTGCAGGCTGCGCGTCATGTGCTCGGCGATCGCGCGGCGCATCCGTGAGAACTTCACATCGGTGGATCCATCGGAAGGAACGACGAACTGGGAGCGCGCCTCTGCAACGGCGCGAGGCGTCGGGGGGCGCGCCGCGACCGGCGCGACGGCGCTGGTTTCGCCCGATGCCGTCAGCACGTCTTCCTTGGTCACTCGTCCACCGATGCCGGTGCCGCGCACCTCGGAGAGCTCCACGTTGTGCTCGCGTGCGAGCTTGCGCACCAGCGGTGAGGACACGACGCCACGCGCGCCGTCCGCGTCGCCACCGTTCGAGTCCGCCGACGGCTGCCCGGCGCGCACCGGAAGCGGGGGCTCTTTCGCAGACTCCTTGGCGGGCTCCTCGGGAGGCTCCTTGGCCGGCGGCGCCTGCTTCTTTTCTGAGGCCGCCGGCTGTTGGGCTTGTTTCGCCGGGGGAGCGGCCTCTGGTTCCTCTCCCGCGGCCGGTTCGGGCTGCGCCTTGTCTGCAGCCTCCTTTGCCTCGGCCTTGGGCTCCGCCTTGGCTTCGCCGGCGCCCGCGCCACCCTCTTCGATCACGGCGATCTCCGCGCCAACCTCGACGGTCTGATCCGGTGCGGCCACGATCTTGGACAGGATCCCCGACGCGGGCGCGGGTAGCTCGGTGTCGATCTTGTCGGTCGAGATCTCGACGAGCGGCTCGTCCTCGGTCACCTGATCGCCTTCGGATTTGAGCCAGCGGATGATCGTTCCTTCGACCACGCTCTCGCCCATCTTGGGAAGCGTTACTGAGATCGCCACCTGTGCCTCCTCTTACATCGTGTGGAGCGGGCGACCGGCCAAGGCCAGCGCCGCCTCGCCCATCGACTCGGTGAGCGTTGGGTGCGGATGGATGAACTGCGCGATCTCCGAGGGCATAGCTTCCCAGCCGACCGCGAGCATGGCCTCCGCGACGAGCTCAGTCACGCGCGCGCCGATGAAGTGCGCGCCGAGCAACGGACCGTCCTTGGCCGCGACCAGCTTGCAGAACCCCGTCGCGCCGAGGATGACAGCCTTGCCGATATGGCCGAGCGCAACCTTGTTCGTCACGACGTCGTGTCCGCGCTCGCGCGCCTGCGCTTCGGTCAGCCCCACCGCGGCGACCTCTGGCATGCAATACGTCGCCCGCGGCACGGCGTCGTAGTTGATCGGGATCGGGTTCAGTCCGGCCAGCAGCTCCGCGACGTAGATCCCTTCCGCGAAGGCAACGTGGGCGAGTGCCGGCGTCGCGATGCAATCTCCGACGGCGTAGACGCCTGCGACGTTGGTCTGCAGGGTTTGATCGACCTGGACGAACCCACGCTGATCCAGCGTGAGTCCCGCGTTCTCGAGTCCCGTCGTAACGGGACCGCGCCCCACCGCAACGAGCAGGACCTCGGCTTCGACGGTTTCGGACTTGCCGTCGGTGGTGATCTGCGCGGTCACACCATGGTCGGTGACCTTCGCTTCTTCGAGCTTCGCGCCGGTCATCGAGGTGATCCCGCGGCGCTTGAACTGCTTGGCGAGTTCCTTGCCGAGATCCGCGTCCTCGAGGGGGACCAGGGTGGGAAGCATCTCGACGACGGTCACCTGCGCGCCGAAGGAGGCCCACACGCTTGCGAACTCAACCCCGATCGCGCCACCGCCGAGCACGATCGCCGACTTAGGCACGCCGACCGACAACGCTTCGTCGCTGGTGATGACTCGCTCACCGCGCTCGAGCGAGGGGATCATCTTGGGGGCGGAGCCGGTCGCCACGACGATGTTCTTCGCTGTCAGCTCGCGACCGTCGACGGTCACCGCAGTGGGAGAGGTCATCGTCCCTGTGCCGGCGATGACGTCGATCTTGCGTCCCTTGAGGAGTCCCGACAGACCCTTGTGCATCTGATCGACGACGGAGCCCTTGAAGGTCTGCACGCCGTCCCAGTCGTAGCTGGCTTCCGCCAGGATGCCGAACTTCTTGCCCTCGCGGACCTCGTCGTAGACCTCGGCCGAGTGCAGGAGCGCCTTGGTCGGGATACACCCTCGGTGCAGACACGTTCCGCCGAGCTTGTCGCGCTCGATCAGCGCGACCTTTTTGCCGAGCGTGGCCGCTCGGATCGCGGCTGAATATCCGCCGGTCCCGCCGCCCAGCACGATGAGATCGTACGCATCAGCCACTGGAAGACTCCCTCGAGGTCGTGATCACAAAGAGCCCTGTATCGAGCTCACGGCAATCCTACCCACGTGGGCGCAAAGCTAGAGGGCGACCCCATGGGGTCGCCCTCTAGCGTCCTAGCGGTTCTGTTAGAACCGGTACTGATGACGCCGCTCGAGCGACCCGTGGGCCAGCGTGATGGCGACCTGTCGGGCGGGGGTAAAACCGCCGGCTGCCATGCGCCCGTTGCCGAGCTGCCCGAGGCGGATCACCGCACCGACCATGAGGAACATGATCCCGACCTGCAGGAGCAGGTTCGTGGTCGCGCCGGTGGCCGCGAGCTGAGTCGCTTCGGTCCGCTGCGCGAGCACGTGCGAGCCTCCTGAAGAGGTGACGCTTCCGAGCGAATCCCCGGAGCCGTCGATGTCGGTGTCGCTGTCGGTGTCGTCCGTCGAGCCGACGCTGTCGGTGCCATCGGTGGACTCGTTGCTGTTCTCGTCGTCGCTGTCAGTGTCGCCACTGCCGACGATCGTCCCGCCGAGATCGCTGCGCTCGGAACCCGTGCCCGCGTCTTCCGACCCAGTGCCCGTGCCCTCGGAACCCGTGCCC
>JBKJXT010000492.1:0-3234 GCA_046716205.1 Actinomycetota bacterium | reverse complement strand
GCTCCATGCATATCAAGAGGTGATCGACGGGACCTTCCGGTTCAGCATTGGGCAGGAAGATGTCGCCGTCGGCCTCCGCGAGTGCCTTCATCCGAGCCTCAAGGGCTCGGTAAGCGGTCTGGAAGTCCTGGTCGCGTATCAATGCCTGGTCAGTCTAGCGACCCGAGCTACGTCGTCGAGTTCTGATCCCGGCGCTCATCGAGCAAAACGACTCCCCCATCTCCGACCGCCGCCCGGCGCGCGTCAAGCGCGTCGGCGATCCGATCCATGTCGTCGGGGAATAGGTGGCCGTAGCGGTCGAAGGTGACGGCGATCGTTGAGTGACCTAGGTGCGCTTGGATCAGCTTCGGGCTCGCGTTCTCGGCGATCAGCAACGCGGCACACGTGTGACGAAGGTCGTGGATCCGAAGCGCGGGCGGTAGTCCGGCAGCGCGCAAGGCTGGCGCCCAGCGACCGTTCCGGAAGGACGTGCCGCGCAACGGTCCGCCCATGGACGCGGTGAACATCAACGCATCGGCATCGAGAGCGACGTGCTCGGCGAGGTGCGCGCGCATCAGCGCGCGCAGGAAGCTCGGCAGCACGACGGCGCGCCGTGCGTGAGTCTTCGTATCGCCCCAGAGCATCTTCCCGTTGACCTCAGCGAGCGACTCCGACACTTCGAGACGCCCGCGCACTTCGTCAAACCGCCGCCGCTTGAGCGCGATCGCCTCGCCCCAGCGCATCCCTCCGTAAGCCATCACATAGACGAGCACGTCGTAGGGCGCGCCCATCGCCACCGCCAGCCGATCGACCTGAGCGGCGTCCAGGAACAGCATCTCGCGGTTCGGCAGACGCGGAAGACGCACCCCGATACAGGGCGAGCGCGCGATGTAGCGGGACTCGACGGCCGCCTTCATGATCATGCTGAACAGGCGGTAGGACTGGCGCACGCTCGATGCGCTCAAGCCGCGCTCCGTGAGAGACGCCATCCACTCGCGAACATCCAGCGGCTCGATCCGGTTCAGTTGCGCGCGCGCGAAGCGCGGATTGATCCGCGCGCGAAGGATCACTTGGTACCCGACGAACGTGCGCGGCTTGAGGTGCGTCGCGCTCGCGAGCCAGCGCGTCGACCAGGCCTCGAAGGTAGTCCGGCCTAGGCGTGGGTCTAGAAGCACGCCCTGCGCCCGGTCGGTCTCCACGCTGGATCGAAACGCCGACGCCTTGGAGCGGGTGGGGAACCAGCGGGTGTGCTCGGTCCCGTCCGGGCTCCGGTAGCGCACACCGAACGGCTTGGCGCGCCCCGGGATCTCGCGGATCGACGCCACGGCTAGGTCAGCTCCCCAACGCGCACGACGGCGAATTCGTTGCGGGCTCCGAGGATCTGCTGGATCCGCTGCGGCGAGATCCCAAGGGCTTGGGCCAGAGCGCGCCGCGAGATACCTGCGGCGGTTGCCTGTCGTAGGGCCCTGACATACTCGCCTCGAGCGACCGAGCACCCCGCCTCGGCGACTGCGATGGCCTCGCGGTAGTCCGATGCTGCGCGCTGCGCGCGCTCGATCGCTGTTGTGCGCTGGTCGGTCATCCGATCCTCGCAAGCGACAACAACGCGATGCCGCGCTCGATCGCGTCGGCCGCGTCGTCAACGGACGCGGCGAGCGTGACGCCGAGCGGCGTCTGCACGCCCGTGCGCGCATCAGCGCCCCACCACTCGCCGTTCTCGTCGGTGAACACGAGCAGCCCGACCACGACCGACCACACCTCGTGGGGACAACACGCGCACGCTTCCTGACCGTCCGCCCGCGCATCGATGCCGCGCGCGCGAAGCGCATCGGCGATCTCGCGGCACTTGCTCAGACTCACGTGCTGGGACACTTCGACTCCTTGATGAAACGATGCGTTGGCTATTGGTCGCTTAGATCGCCGCGTTCGTCAAGAGGCCCTGCATCGGGCTCGGACACCAGCGGGCACCAACGGGGACGAATGAGGTCGACGCAGTCGACGGCGTCGACACGGTTGACGAAATAGCCGCGAAAACAAGGCGTTTCAGCCTTCCAAACGTCCCTGGCGTACCGCACAATCGCAAGCATCCCCAACGAGATGCGAGGAGCAGCGTGATGGACAAGAAAGCGGTGATCGGCGTCGCGGACGTCGCGGCGATGCTCGGCGTGCGACGCGAAACGATCTACGAGATGGCGCGAAGGGGGGACTTCCCGTGCCGTCGCATCGGACGTCGATTCCTGATCCCGCGCGATGCGTTCATGGAATGGCTCAACGCCGGCGATCAACCGAAGGAGGCTGCGTCGTGCTGAGCGAAACGAAGTTCGTAGGCGCGCCCGGCGTGCTCGCAGGGTTCGCACGACTGCGCCAGCCGTTCCCGCCCGAGCAGATCGGCAAGCTCCCGCGTCGCAACCGCGAGGGCGGAACCGCCTACCTCGACTACGTTGGTCATGCGCGCACGACCGACCGGCTGCTCGAGGTCGACCCGAACTGGACCTGGGAGCCGCTCGCGACCGATGAGCGCGGCCTGCCGTTGATCGTCGAGGACTCGCGAGGGCAGCTCGCGCTGTGGATCCGCATCAGTGTGCTCGGGCAGATGAGGTTGGGAGTCGGGACGTGTCCCCCTTCGGCGAACGATCCGCTCAAGGAGCTGATCGGCGACGCGATCCGAAACGCCGCGATGCGCTTCGGCGTCGCGCTCGATCTGTGGATCCGCGATGAGGAGCACGGCGTGAAGCCGGTGGCGTCTGCAAAGCCGAAGCGCGCCCAGGCCGAGCCTGAGATGCCCGAAGTCGTCAAGCGCATCATGGCTGGGGCGAAGGAGCTGTTCGGCGAAGACACCAAGGCTCGCGACGAGTGGTTCAAGCGACGCCTTGACACCTACGGCGTCAAGCGCCTGCGCGAAGCCACGGCCGACCAGCTGACCGAGACCGCCGATGACCTCGCCGCGCTGATCGCTCAGAAGCAGAGCGGGTGAGCCGTGGCCGTCGACCAGATCCAAGAGCAGCCCGACCTCGAGTCGGCGCCCGACGTCGACGCCGGCATCGGAGGCGGAGCGAGTTGCCTTCGCTGCGGCCGCGGCCTCACCAACGTGCGCAGCATCGCGCTCGGCATCGGCCCCGACTGCCTCGGCAAGTTCGGCGGAACCGAAGCCTGGCTCGGCTACACAGGCGCCCTGACGTCAGAGCCTGCCCCACAGGGATCGGGGTGAGCATCCGGGTCATGTCGGCGGTCTGGGACTCCTCGCACCATCGGGGC
>JBKJXT010000491.1:0-3739 GCA_046716205.1 Actinomycetota bacterium | reverse complement strand
GCACAGCATCCAGCAGACCACGGAAGGGAACCCCTTCTTCGTGCACGAGGTGGCACGGCTCCTCGCGAGCGGAACCTCCACGCGCATACCCGATGGCGTTCGTGAGGCGATCGGCCGGCGCGTCGCGCTGCTTCCGGCTGCAACGGCCGGACTGCTGGCCGCGGCCAGCGTCATCGGCCGCGAGTTCGATCTCGACCTGCTGGCGGCCGCGGCCGGCCACACGCGCGAGGAGGCGCTTGGATCCCTTGCATCCGCGCTCGACGTGCGGTTGGTCGCGGAGCGCAACGCCGGGCGTTATGCGTTCTCGCACGCGCTCGTCCGAGACGCTATCTACGACGAGCTCTCGGCGACGACGCGCGCGGCCACGCACCGACGCGTCGCCGACGCCCTCGTCGCCATGCACGGTGCCGACGATGCGGCACAGATCGCGCATCACTTCCTGCAGGCCGCGCCGGTCGGCGATGCGGAACCGGCGATCTCGTGGGCGGAGCGCGCGGCAACACGTGCGCTCGCCCTGCTTGCATACGAAGAGGCGGCGGTTCAGCTGGAGAACGGGTTGCGCGCGCTCGATCTGCTCGCCGTTCCCGATCCCGCTCGACACGCTCGCCTGACGCTCGCGCTGGGTGACGCGCTCTGGCGCGCCGGCGAGATGGGCAGGGCGCGCGAGGCGTTCGAGCGCAGCGCCGCGGCCGCGGCCACGCTCGACGATCCGGTCTTACTAGCGCGCGCCTCGCTCGCGCGCGCCGATGTGGATGCCGGCGGGACGTGGACGCGGGGATGGCTCAGCGATCCGGGCGTCGTGGCGCTGCTCGAGGATGCGATCGGCAGGCTCGGAGACGAAGAGTCGGGTTTGCGCGCCCGGACGCTCGCTCGCCTGTCGGCGGAGCTACATTTCTCTGACGTCGACCGCAGCCGGATCCTTGCCGACCAAGCCGTCGCGCTCCTCGGAGGGATCGACGATGCGGAGACCCGTGCGTACTGCCTGACCGCGAAGCATCTCGCGCTGTGGGGGGTGGCAACTCCTACGGAACGTCTAGACGTTGCGACCGAGGTCGTCGCCCTGGCATCGGAGGCGGGCGTGCGCGAGCTCGAGCTGCAAGCGCACGCCTGGCGTCAGACCGACCTCTTGGATCTGGGCCGCATCGAGGAAGCCAACCACGAGGTTGTCCTCTACAAAGGGCTCGCCGCGACGACCAGGCGCCAGCAGTACCAGGCGCACGCGATGATGATGGACGCAGCCCGCGCAGCGTTCGAAGGTCGTCTCGTCGAGTCGGACGAGATCGCTGTCGAGGTGCATGCGATCGGCCGGGCGATGGACGACATGAATATCTGGCTCAGCGCCTCAGGGCAACGGATCCACGCGCTCACACTGCAGGGCGCTACGGAGCGGGCGCTGCCGGTCATCCGTGTCCACCAGCGACAGTTCACGACACCGATCAATCTTGCGTTCGTCCTGTGGGGGCTGTGGCACGCGCGCGAGTTCGAGGAGTCGCGCGCGATCGTCTACTCGATGGTTTCGCCTGATCGCATGCTGTATCCGCGCGACTCGTTCTCGGGGTCGATCCCGGCGATGCTCGCCGAAGTATCAAGGGAGATCGCGGGTGAGCGGCAACTGCGAGTGATGCTCGACGAGCTGCTTCCCGCGAGCGGATGGATGGTGACCGGCGGACGCAACGCGCCGCTGCGGTACGGCGCGGCGGATCGCTTCATCGGCATCCTCCAGATGAGGCTCGGCGAGCTCGACGCCGCGCAGCGCTCGTTGGAACGTGCGCTCGACTCGAACGAGTCGGCGGGTGCGCGCCCGTGGTCGACCTACACACGGTGGAACCTCGCCTCGCTCTGCACGATCCGCGGAGACGACGTCGGGGCGCAACGCTGGCTCGAGGAGGCGCGCGACGAGGCGGTGTCGCTGGGTATGGCCGGTGTCATCCGGTGGATCGACGAGTTGCAGAGCGCCACGCCGGTCAACCGTTTCCAGCGCGAGGGCGATGTCTGGGCGGTGACGTTCGCCGGCTCGACGGTGCGGGTGCGCGATGCCAAGGGGATGAGCTACCTCGCCGCGCTCCTGGCGCGACCGGGGGAAGAGCGTCACGTCCTCGAGCTGGCATCGGGTCAGGGTGCGGGGCCTGGAGCCGACGGCGGGGATCTACCCTCACGCACGCTGGACGAGGGAGTTCCGGTGCTCGACCCGGAGGCGAAGGCAGCGTACCGCCGGCGGTTGGCCGACCTGCGAGCCGAAGCCGACGAAGCGCGCGCCTGGAACGACCCGGGGCGTGCGGAGCGCGCCGAGCAAGAGATCGAGGCCCTGGCGAACGAGCTCGCGTCGGCGTCGGGCCTGGGTGGCCGCGACCGCAAGACCGCGTCGGCCGCCGAGCGCGCCCGCGTCAACATCACCAAGCAGCTCCGGGCCGCGATCGACCGGATCGGAGACCACCACACCGACCTCGCCGAGCACCTCCGCGCGAGCGTCCGCACCGGCACCTTCTGCAGCTACGCGCCTTCAGAGCCGGTCCTCTGGCGCTCGTAACACCGCTCGGAACGAACCGTTCCATCCCATTTCACGCCCTCCTCTCGAGGTCATCTCGAGACAGGAAGGGAGCAACGATCATGGCAACCACAGAGATCGACATGACGAAGGTCGAAGAGTTCCTCGGGCAGATCGTCGGGGATGCGGGCGCAGCGGTGCAGTCGCTGCTGACCTGGGTCGGGGACAAGCTCGGGCTCTGGAAGGCACTCGCCGACGGCGGCGACGTCACGCCGGAACAGCTGGCGGCGGCAACGAACACGCACCCGCGCATGATCCGTGAGTGGCTGTCCGCGCAGGCGGCCGGTGGCTACGTCGAGTACGACGCCGCATCCAAGACGTTCTCGATCCGGCCGGAGGTCATCGCAACGCTGGTCGACGAGGACAGTCCTGCGCTCGTCGCGGGGATGTTCCAGGTCCTCGTCGCTGCGTACCAGGCGAAGGACAAGCTCCTGGACGCGTACCGCACGGGCAAGGGTCTGGCGTGGGCCGACCACCATCCGGAACTGTTCGCCGGCACCGAGCGCTTCTTCCGCCCCGGGTACAGCGCCAACCTCACGCAGGAGTGGATCCCCGCTCTCGACGGTGTTGAGGAGAAGCTGCAGCGTGGCGCGAAGGTCGCCGACGTTGGATGCGGCCATGGCGTCTCGACGATCATCATGGCGAAGGCGTACCCGCAGAGCCGCTTCTACGGCTACGACTACCACCCTGCGTCGATCGAGCGGGCCCGCAAGCTCGCAGCCGCCGAGGGCGTCGCAGACCGGTGCACCTTCGAGGTCGCCCGTGGAAGCGCCATCCCGGCGATCGACGGCGGATACGACGTGGTCGCGTTCTTCGACGCGCTGCACGATATGTCCGACCCGGATGGTGCGGCCCGCAGCGCGCGGGACGTGCTGGCATCCGACGGCACGATCCTGCTCGTCGAGCCCGCCGCGAACGACGCGCTCGAAGACAACATCAATCCGGTCGGTCGTGTGTACTACGGATTCTCGAGCGTGATCTGCACACCGTGCTCGCTGGACGAGGACGGCCCCGGTCTGGGCGCGCAAGCGGGACCGGCACGTCTGGAGAACCTGTTCCGCGACGCCGGGTACTCCACCTGGCGCGCCGCAACCTCGACGCCGTTCAACATCGTCTTCGAGGCGAAGGTGTAACACACCCAGTGAACGCGAACGAGCCGGGTCATCCGACCCGGCTCGTGGCGTTCCGTAACGT
>JBKJXT010000490.1:0-5852 GCA_046716205.1 Actinomycetota bacterium | reverse complement strand
GGTGTACACCTCTTGGCCGCCGTGGGCCGCGGCGGCGGGCTGGGCGAGCAGGGTTGCGCTGGTCAACGAGATGAGCAGAGCGGATACGAAGACTCTTAGTTTCATGGTGGCGGTCCTCCTGGGAGATGGGCGGTCCGGGCGAGTGGGCCTCGCCAGCGTGCGATCGGAGAGTGTTCGTTACGGAAGCATCGTCGGATGACTCCGTCGAGGTTTTTCTCGACGGTCGACCACACCGAACCTTTGGGTTCCTTCCGAATCCCTTGGAAGGAACCATCTCGGCAAGGAGTGGCGACGCTCATCCTTGATGATCCGCCGGCCCCGGCAACGAACGAAGGGCGGTCCCCGTCGTGCGTACAGCGTCGTGCGTGCGGGCGTGCACGTGCCCTCAGAAGCTCTTGACCTTCGCGACCACGAGATCTGGGAGTGGATGTGGACGCGGCATCACTATGCACCTCCCGAGCTGAGGTACTCGTGCCAGCGGGCAACCGCTTCTTCCTTGCTCATGAGGGCCAGCTCCGCTTGGGAAACGCCGACCCTGGTCAGAAGATTGCGCGCCAGGTCGAACGGTATCGCTTCCTTGGGAGGGGGCTTGGGTTCGGCACCTGGACGCTGCGGCTTTGCTGCGTGATCAACCGCGTCCCAGAACTGCTCCGCGGTGACTTGCAACTGCGTACGAAGGATGTGCGAGAACAGATCCGCATCGCCGATGTCCCTCCGCCCGTGGGAGACCTTCGTGCTCAAGACCGTGCCGTCGGGAAGCGTCTTGGAGTAGCGGGTATGGTCACCGGCCTTCTTGCCACGAGCGGTCTTCTTGATCTCCCACTCGTCGACTTCGCAGAACCGGTGAAAGTGCGCGGTGCTCGGCAGTCTCACGCCGGCGCAGAGCCAGACACAGCCTCGGCGTCAGCTACGAGCATCGCGGCAACCGCCTGCTCGCTGCCGGCAAGCTCGATGCGACGCACGTAGCCCCAGAGATCCTTGTGGTTCGGCGCGAACCGAAGCTCTCTCTCCCACTCCTCGGCGTACTCGACGAGTTCTGCCGCAAGCGCCTCCGTCGCCGACTCGAAGTCATCGGCTTGGGCATGAACGGGGAGGTTCTCCACCCAGATCGCGACACCGTCTTTGCCGACGCGGACTTGGACGGCGAAAGGAAAGTGGAGCGCGAGGAGGCGCTGTTGCTCTTCGGCATCGACCATCGCCACGGGTCTTGACCCGCGCCGCTGCACCACCGCGATCGAGCCGTTCTCCACGCGGTCGTACAAGGAGCTGAAGTCTTTGCGGGCCTCGCTGAACGGGTAATGGGTCTCCACAGGCGTCCTCCTCTGGGGAGAGTGTAGCCTAGCTGTGCAAGTTGTACAAGTAGCACAAGCGAGGGGGTGGGGGCGCTCACAGGTGCGCGTTACCTCGTCAGGATCTCGATAGAGCACGTGATCCCCGATGCGGCTGCGAGGCGACGGTCGGCGGTGACGAGCGCACACTCCAGCGTCTCTGCCAGCGCCACATAGGCGGCGTCGTAGGGGGTCACGTTGTGGCGCAGGTTCCACGCCCTTCGCACGAACGGCAGATGTGGATACCGCGTCAAGGGTAGATCCTCAAGATCGCCAAGTGCTTGCTCGACGCGCCGCTCCGCGAGGTCACCCGCCGCCGCGCGCCGACGCAGAACCGACACCACCTCGAGGTCGATGAGGTACGGCGCGTGGAGCGAGGGATCTTCTGAAAGCCGGCGCCGCGCGGCTTCTCCATCTTGCTCGTCATCCGCGAGCGCTACCGAAAGAACTGAGGCATCAACGACGATCATCTCTGAGCGCGCTCAGTGCGCAACTGAGCGGCAGCCTGCGACAAACGGAGGCGCCCTCCGGTCCGTTCACCCGCGCGGGAGAGGACCTCGGCCACCGTGGGACGCGCTGCGTGCTCGTTGAGCGAAGCGAGGAGGTACTCCTGCAGCGACATACCGGCGGCTGCCGCGCGCCGTCGTAGCACTGCATGCGTGTCGTCCGGGACGTTGCGGATCTGGAGGGTTTTCATACATGCAGGTTACTAACGGATGCATGCAAAATGCAAGCAGACGATCAGTGTCGGCTGTGGGGGATCCCCCGCGGCTCGGGCCCGAGGCGAGGAGGCTCAGCAGGTCGCGAGTAGCTCCTCGGGCGGACCGTTCCCATTAGCTTGAGCAGATCCCGGGACCGGCCCTAGCAGGATCAGCCCGAGGGCGAGGAAGAGCCGAGGCGTCTTCATGCTCTCAGCTTCGCTGTGTCGCACATAGTTCCTGCCGCCCGACGCGTGGGATCGCTGCCGATCTCCACGGATTCCCGTTTCCTACGATTTCTCACCCATTGACTGTTTTGCCCTAGGACAGTAGTCTTTCTCGCTTGCAGGACCACGGTCCGTGGTCGGGCGTCCGAAGCTGGGCGCAGGGGGAAGTGGCGGCGCTCAAGACGGGCGCTGCGGGGGGGGAAGCCATGTTTTCATTCCGTTCAGGAAGTGCGTCTACTCGTTCGAGTTCAGGGGGCCGGCGGTGGCGCGGGTTGATCCTGGTGGAGTCGGTCACTTTGGCTCTGGTCGCTGCGCTCGTCGTACCAGCGCTCGCCGTCCATGACGACGCACTCTTCGAGCTCGACCGGAACGCCGTCAACACCGGAGTCGCCGGCGAGGATTGGAACCAGGTGTGCCCCGACAACGCGGCCGATGGTGCGGCGACGTGCATCGGAGGCACCACGGCCGACGCCAGCAGTTGGAAGCTCGACGCCGTCAACGCGAGCGGTAAGGACACAACGTTGTTCACCGGTGGCGCCACCAAGGATGACTTGGACATCCCCGGGTGGAAGTTCACGAGCGGCGCGGGACCGGACAAGGACGATCTCTCTCACGGGTACGCCGCCAGATATGACGACCACCTCTACTTCGGCACGGACCGCTTCGCCGCAACGGGTGACGCAACCGTCGGTGTCTGGTTCTTCCAGCAGAACATCAGTCCAATCACTAGCGGGCCGAACGCCGGAAAGTTCACCAACGAACACACCAACGGCGACGTGCTCGTCCTGAGCGACTTCACCAAGGGTGGAGAGGTTGCCACTGCTCGCGTCTTCGAGTGGCATTCACCGGGCGGCGCGATCAACGGCACGCTCGACCTGATCAGCGGCACGACCACAACGCCGGCGGACTGTGTTGGACCGCCCCAGGTCGGCAACAATGACCCCGTCTGTGCGACGGTCAACGCGGGGAACACGGACTCTCCTTGGGCGTTCCAGGCGAAGGAGCAGGGCTCCCCGGCAGGAGTCTTCCCGAAGGGGCACTTCCTCGAGGGCGGCATCGACCTCGAAGCCCTCGGTCTGGGCGGCTGCTTCTCGAGCTACCTGATCGAGTCGCGCGCGTCGACCTCAATTGACTCGGTGCTGAAGGACTTCGTCGGCGGTACGTTCGCCGAGTGCGACGCGACCGCCGTCAGTACTCCTCAATCGGGCGGTTCGGCGATCACCTCGGCGCTGACGATCGGCGCGAGCGGCACCGTCTCGGTACAAGACAAGGTCGTGGTGACCGGGGAAGGCAGCTCCAGCCCACCACGTCCGACCGGCACCGTGAAGTTCTACATCTGTGGTCCGACGGCAACAACGTCGACCGCGCTTTGTACAACGGGCGGAACGAACATCCCAGCGGACAAGCAGTTGAGCCATAACACCGGCGATGCCGACAGCGCGAACTCGGCGACCTCAGACTCTCACACGGTTACCGAGGCCGGCCGTTACTGCTTCCGCGCGGACTATCTCGGCGACGCCAACTATCCGGACGGTGCAAGTGATAGCGGCGCGAATGAGTGCTTCATCGTGAGCCCTCGGATCCCGACGATCTCGACCAGTGCGACGGCGGGTCCCGTCACGCCTGGGACGGCCATCGACGATACGGCCACGCTCGGCAACACGGCGAACGACCCCGACGGGTCGGCCGCGGACGGCACCATCACGTTCAGGCTCTACGGGCCAGACGACGCGACGTGTGCGACGGTGATCGCCACGCGTGTGATCAACGTGAGCGGGGATGGGAACTACAAGGCGAGCGATGGCACCGGGTCCGGCTCGTTGAGCCCAACCACACCCGGGACCTACCGCTGGATCGCCTCCTACAGCGGCGACTTGCCGAACACGACCTCGGTGAGCGGTGCGTGCAACGACACAGGAGAGGCGAGCGTGGTCACAAAGGCTCCGTCGTCGCTCTCGTCGGCGCAGAAGTTCTACCCGAACGACTCGGCGACCGTTTCTGCTAGTGCGGGTGGCAACGTGACCGGTTCAGTCACGTTCGACCTCTACGACAGTCTGGCGAACTGCCAGGCAGCCGACCCATTGGTGGGACAGCTCTACACGGAAACAGTGACCTTGGCCGGGGGGTCGACCAGCGAGACGGTCGAGACCTCGAACACCACGGTTTCGGTTCCGCCGCCGGCGTCCCCGGGCGCGCTCTACTGGACGGTCACCTACAGCGGTGACAGCACCCATCACGGCAGGGTCAGCACGTGTGCCGAGAACACCACGTTCACGTTCACCGATGATGCAGGCCCAGGAACACAGCCTGCCTGATCACCCAAGCAGCACAAGAGAGGCCCCGCACTGGCGGGGCCTCTCTTGGTATTCCCTGATCGCGAACTACTCGAAGACGTGGAACTCCAGCGACGCAAGCGTCGTTGTGCGCGAGCCGTCCTTCGTCTTGTAAAGGACCGCCTTGCAGTCCGCAGCACCACTGGTCCATGAAGTCGTGGCGAGGGTGAAGTTCCGCGACCACGGGTAGTCGGGGAAGAACCCGGCCGACGCGGCGTAGATCCAGTCCGACCCTTGATAACAGTTGAGGCTGACGTATGGACGATCCGTCGATGTGGTCGAGACGTTGAAGGTGACTTCTTGACCTTGGTGGGCATTTCCGTCAGACGATCCCAGAAGAACCAGCTCGATGGTGCCACCAGAACGGACCGGTTTACCCGCGAAAGCCGGTGCCGCCATGAACGCGACTGCGAGCGATGCGAGGACCAAGCTCCCAACAACGATGCGGCGCCTCGGCGCCGTGAACAGATCTGGCCGCTTCAAGACTCTCCCCTCCGTAGGTTCCCACCCGATGACGGCGCGCCCCTCGCACCGACCTTCCTAGGTATCGGCCAACCTCACGAACGGACTAAGCCCGAATGACTAATTGATCAAAAGAACTTTCGATGCAGGCACCTGTCGAATCGTCCGGTTCCGGGAGGAACAGACCAAGACGGACAGCAGTGCTGCGAAAACGAACCGCTTCCACATGACGCCCTCCGGGACCTCGCAAAAGTCGCACGCGAGATCTTCCGCGACAATCCGGATCGCCATGGCACGACAGCGGACCTCGATCTGCATCAGTGCGCGCGGTCGACGCCGCAGTCGAGAGAGCGAAACGGGCCGATGTCTAGTCCGAAAGGCACAGGCAATCCTGCATCCAAGGGGCCATTCCTTTCTGACGACGCCCGTAGTTTGATTTGGTCATGACCCCAGGGCGTTCCAGCGCCTCCTGCTCAAGGGGGATCATCGTCGCCATCGCCATCGCGATGCTTCTGGTCCCCGCGAGTGGAGTCGCCTGCGCACGCTCCGGAAGCTGTGACACGTTCGCGCTCGGCGTGAGCAACGATCGAGTTCGCGCGCGTCCCGGCGTGGGCGTGCGTGCACCCGCCTTCGCGGCCGCGGCGCAGGCCGTGCAGACTGTCTGTGACGCCGAGAGTCGTGCCCCGCTGTGCGCGAGCACGCCGGAGGAGGAGCCGTCACCGACCGAAGAGCCCGCCGTCGAGGTGCCTAAGGAGTCTTTGCCGCGCGCCGGGCAGCCCGCCGACCCGGTGGTGCAGCCGACGG
>JBKJXT010000489.1:0-4988 GCA_046716205.1 Actinomycetota bacterium | reverse complement strand
CGATCTGCGGCAGCGACCTGCACCTGCTGCATGGCCGGATCCCCGGCATGCGACCCGGTTCGCCGATCGGTCACGAGTTCGTCGGGATCATCGACCAGGTCGGCAGCGACGTCACGCACTTCAAGGTCGGAGACCGCGTGGTGGGGTCGTTCCTGATCGTGTGTGGGACGTGCTGGTTCTGTCTGCGTCGGGACTTCACCAACTGCGATCAGCTCTGGGTGCTCGGTTACGGGATGTTCACCGGCGATCTCGACGGCGCGCAGGCCGAGTACGTTCGGGTGCCGGTCGCGGACTGGAACCTTCACCACGTTGCCTCGACGTTATCCGACGAGCAGGCCGTCTTCGCCGGCGACATCCTCACGACCGGCGTGTACATCACCGAGCGCGCCGGCATCGCCGACGGAGACACCGTCGCGATCATCGGCGCAGGCCCGGTCGGCCTCTTCACGCTGATGTGTGCGCGCGCGTTCTCGCCGGCAAGCATCCTGATGGTCGACATGGACGAAGAGCGCCTGGCGCTCGCTGCGACGCTGGGCGCGCAGCCGGTGAACTCCGCGAAGGTGAACCCGGTCGTCGAGATCCAGCGGCGGACGGGGGAGCGCGGCGCCGACGTGGTGATCGAATGCGTCGGCCTGGCGCCTGCGTTCACGACCGCGCTGAACGCGGCGCGCGCCGGGGGAACCGTCGCGGTGATCGGTGTGCATTCGGACCTCTCCTACGAGCTGCCGCTCGGCGAAGTGTGGCGGCGCTCGCTGAACATCGTCATGGGCGGCACCTGCAACGTGCAGGCCTACTGGGATCGAGCGCTGGCGCTGGTGGAGTCTGGCGAGGTCGATCCGACCGTCATCATCTCTCACTCGCTTCCCTTGGAGGATTGGGTCAAGGGCTACGAGCTGTTCGATAGCCGGCAGGCGATGAAGGTCGTGCTCAAGACGCAGTCCTAGCGACCGCGCGGACGTGGCTGCGGGCCGTCGGCGGTGTCTTCGACGTCGAAGCCGAGCGACAGGATCTTGTGACGCAGGCGATCGGCGGTGGACCAGTCTTTCTTCCCGCGTGCTTTCTCGCGTTGCGCGATCAGCTCGCCGACCATCGCAGGGACCTCGATCACGCGCCCCGCGTCGCGCGCCAGGTCGAGCCCGAAGAAGCGATCCCATCGTGACAGCAGGGCGGCGCGATCGCCGCGGCTGATCGAGTCCGCCGATGTCACTTCCGACAGAAGCGCGAGAGCTGACGGCGTGTCCAAGTCGCTGGAGATCGCCTCGACGAAGCGCTGCTCGAGCGTGTCGACCGCGTCACCTCCGGTGGGCAGTTCCCCCGACCAGTTCGCCACGAGGCGGCGCCACCGCTGCAGGGTGCGTTCGGCGGCGCCCAGGCCCTCGAGGGTGAAGTTCATCTGCGCTCGGTACCGGGACTGCATGAACAGCAACCGGGCGGCGAGCGGCTCGTGGTGGTCACGCGCCTCTAGATCGGCGAGGTCGTAGTAGTTCTGCGCCGACTTCGCCATCTTGCGGCCCTCCGACAACAGGTGAGCGCCGTGCACCCAGTGTCGCACCACCGCGTGTCCGGTCGCGCCGTCGGATTGCGCGATCTCGTCCTCGTGGTGCGGGAAGACGTTGTCCTCGCCGCCGGTGTGCAGATCGAACCCATCCCCGAAGCGCTCCATCGACATCGCCGAGCATTCGATGTGCCAGCCCGGGTAGCCCTCACCCCACGGCGAGGGGAACTTGATGAGGCGGTGGGGGCCGGCTGAGACCCACAGGACGAAATCCGCGTGATGACGCTTGTTCGTGTCGCCGATCTCCTTGCGATGGTCAGCCTGCAACGCCGCCAGCGTGTTGCCGCTGAGCTTCCCGTACGCGGGGAAGGACGTCACGTCGTAGTACACCGAGCCGTCTACTTCGTACGCGTGGCCGCGCTCGATCAGCCGCTGGATGATCTCGATCATCTGCGGGATGTGATCGGACGCTTTCGGGTACGCCTCGGCCCGCTGGATGTTGAACGCCGTGATGTCGGTCAGGAACCGGTCGGTGTAGAACGCCGCGATCTCATTCGCGCTCTTGCCCTCGGCTTCGACCGACAGCTCCATCCGGTCGCGACCCGAGTCGGTGAGCTCATCGGTCATGTGGCCGACGTCGGTGATGTTCTGGATCTGCTCGACCGTGGTGCCCGTGTACTCGAACGCGCGCCGGATCAGATCGGCCATCATGAAGGTTCTCATGTTCCCGATGTGAGCCGGCCGGTACACCGTTGGACCGCAGGAGTACATCGTGAGCGCGCGGCCGTCCGCGGGAACGACCTCGACGATGGCGCGCGCCATCGTGTCGTACAGGGAAATCATCGTTGCATCTTACGGCGCGGCCATCGACTGGATCCGCGATATCGCGTGGTCAGCTCTCGGCCCAGGGAGGGAGCTCGTCTGGGGCTTTCGAGCGTGGGATCGCACCGCGGCCGCTGATCACGCGGGCCGCGACGACCTCGCCCAGCGAGATCTCTACCACCTCGCCGTCGGCGCGTCGCACGCGGACCCCGACGGAGTCGATCGCCTCGAGGATCCCGATCGTGTCGCTTGATCCACCCTCGGCGAGGCGTCGACGCACGGTGACGCGTCGTCCGATGTCCGAAGCGGTCAGCGTTGACGCAGGCCGATACTTCATGCGAGGAACTCTACGACCGTCTTGGTCAGCTCATCGCGACCGACGGTGAAGAAATGATCCTCGCCGTCGAACACGCGTGCTTCTCCGTCTGATGAGATCGACTCGATCCAAGCCTTCAGCCGGTGTGGGCGGCAGAACGGATCCTCGGTCCCGCAGATACCGAGCACCCGTCCATCCCATGCGCTCACCTTCTCGGGTGGAGGAGCCGGCGGCAACTCGCCGCTCGCGCTCCAGGACACCGGCGGCGCGATGGCGATGAAGGCGCCGACACCGGGGGCGCCGACCGCCGCCGCCAGGCCGATCATCGCGCCGAAAGACCATCCGACGACGCTCAGCGGCAGCTCCGGCACCTCCGCGCGAACCAGTTCCACTGCCGCGAGGGTGTCTCGCAACTCGCCGCGCCCGCCGTCGTAGGCGCCTTCGCTGCGGCCGACGCCGCGGAAGTTGAAGCGCAGCGCCACCAGGCCGGCATCGTTGAGTCCGCGCTGCAAGGCCGGGATCATCGCCGAGGACATCGAGCCGCCAAACTGCGGGTGCGGATGGCACAGCACGACGCCGCCTGCGGGCGGATCAGGGACCGCCAGTCTCCCCTCGAGGCGCAGGCCGTTCTCGCTGGCGAATCGGACGGTGGTGAGGGCCATCGGGCCCGAACTCTACCCCCAGGATCATGTGCGCTTGCGCGTCGTTTGCCGACCTCTGCCGTGCGGTACTATCGACGCGTCCCGCCATCGATCAGGGGGTAGCACCGTGACCTATACGATCGCAGAGCCATGCGTCGACGTGAAGGATAGGGCTTGCGTCGAGGAATGCCCCGTGGATTGCATCTACGAGGGGCCGCGCTTGCTTTACATCCACCCGGATGAGTGCGTCGATTGTGGAGCGTGCGAGCCCGTGTGCCCGGTCGAGGCGATCTTCTACGAAGACGATGTTCCGGACAACTGGAAACAGTTCACGCCGATCAACGCGGAGTTCTTCACGATGGAAGGCGGCCTCGGCTCGCCCGGTGGCGCGGCGAAGGTTGGGTCGCACGACAAGGACCACCCGACGGTAGCGGCGTGGCAGACGACGTGATCTAAGACCCGAGGACCCAAAGAGCCGGGCGCGCGCCCGGCTCTTTGTTTCCACACAAGTGCGTCACATCGACTTCAAGAACTCCGTGATCGCAGCGTTCACTGCTTCGGGGTTCTCCAGCGGTGAAAGGTGTCCGGCCTCAGGGATCGACTTGAATACCGCGCCGGGTATCTTCTCGGCCGTGGCGCGCGCGCCCTCCAGAGGCATCAGCGAATCCTCCTCGCCGTGCAGCCACAACACCGGCACGCTGACGTTGGCGAGATCGGCGGTGGAATCAGGACGGTCGCGCATCGCGAGCGCAACTGCGGCAGCGACCGCCGGCGGTACACCCAGGAACATCACCTTGGTCTTCTCGCGGCTCGCCTGCCTCGGGGACGCACTCAGCATCTTGGGACCGAGCGTGTCCCACAACGGCGCCATCCCATTCGCGGTCACGTCGGCGGCGGTGCGGTCGCGCCCGGCCTTCCCTTCGTCGGTGTCGGCTTCGGTCTTGGTGTCGATGAACACCAAGGAGCGGACCCGATCCGGGTATCGGCGGAGGAACGCCATCACCACGTAGCCGCCCATCGATAATCCCGCGAGGTCGGCGGTTTCGGCGCCCATCGCGTCCATCGTGCGCGCGATGTCGTCGGCGAACAGATCCATCGAGTAGTTGCCCGGCTGCTCGTCGACGGAGAGGCCATGACCGCGCAGATCCATCGCCACGCACGTGCGAAGCTTCGCGAGCCCGGCCAGCTGCGGGATCCACATCGTGCGGTCCAGCGGGAACCCGTGGACGAACAGCAGCACCGGGCCCGAGCCCCGCTCTTCGTACGCAAGCTCCATCGCATCCGTCATGGCGTTCCTCCTATCGGCGTTCGTGAGAACCCGGATACCCTACCGCCAACGCAGGAGGAGGATGTATGCAGACACGGCGGATCGGCTCGCTGGAGGTGAGCGTCGCCGGCCTCGGCTGCAATAACTTCGGCCGACGGTGTGACGAGCGAGCCAGCACCGCTGTGGTGCACGCTGCGCTGGACGCCGGCGTGACGTTGTTCGACACCGCCGATGTCTACTCCGACGGCCTCAGCGAGCGACACCTCGGTTCCGCGGTCGGCGCGCGCCGTGACGAGGTGATCATCGCAACGAAGTTCGGGATGCAGTTCGGCACCGATCCCGCGCACAGCGGGGCGAGCCCTCGATGGATCCGCGACGCCTGCGAGGGGAGTCTCAAGCGACTCGCGACCGATCGCATCGACCTGTACCAGCTACACCGTCCCGATC
>JBKJXT010000488.1:0-7074 GCA_046716205.1 Actinomycetota bacterium | reverse complement strand
GCACACAGAGGCTCACTATGTTGAACGTTGGGGTTGGTCGCGGCCGGCATCCTATGTCTGCCTCTCGCGACTCTCGATCCGCCCGACCACGTCGACGTGTACACAATCGTTACGGACGAAGTGCCGGAGGCCTGGGCCCGCATCACCGTCGAAGGCAACAAGGGGTGAGGCGGGTTCGCCAGATTACAACGTTTCATTTCGCGCTGGACTTGAACGTCGCATCCACAAGCGCTGACGGCGACGAAGGCCGGCGGGGATCGTGAGGGCGGAGGAGGTCGTGGAGGGGGTTTGGCGTGTCCCCGGCCCCGTGAACTGGTACATCCTCAGCTCCGATGACGGCGTAGTAATCATCGACGCGGGCCTCCCCGGCTATCGCAGGCATCTAGACGCCGTGCTCGGGCGACTCGGGTGGACGCTCGCGGATGTGGACGTCCTGATCTTGACGCACGGCCACCTCGACCATGTCGGGATGACACGCGATGTCACGCGCGAGGGTGCGCGTCCGTTCCTCCACGAAGCAGACGTCCCGCTCGCGAACGATCCGCGCCGGAACCGACCGCAACGAAGCCCCACGCTATACGCTACGCCTGCTACGGCAGCCTTCGTCGCGCACTGCATCAAAGAGGGAGCGTTACAGCACCGAGGGATGCCAATGACTCATCCGCTCGAGGCCGGCCGGACGCTCGACATCCCGGGCCACCCGCACGTGTACCACGTTCCAGGACACACATCGGGCAGTTGCGCCTTCGACTTCCCTTCCCATGGCGTGGTCTTCGTCGGTGACGCGCTGTGCACGGTCAGCCCGATCACCGGCCGCCCCGTTCAGCCCCAGGTCCAGACCAGAGGCTCGAACGAGAACAGCGACACTGCGCTCGGTTCGCTGGACGCACTCTCCGACGTGACATCCTCAGTGGTGCTCCCGGGACACGGACCGCCGTGGACCCGCGGACTACCAGAAGCGATTTCCCGCGCTCGAAAGATCGGAGCTCGCTGAATGAACGCGAGTGTGAGCGGGACGCGGACGACATGCTCGTGGTCGCTGGTCTCTGAGCTCTGCTCAACCATGCCGGGGATTACCGCGAGTGTGCAGTTGACCATGCCGCCGAAGTTCACAGCCATCACCCGGTCGATGTCCTCACGGGTGCTACCCAGGATCGAGCGCCGCTCCTCGCGTCCGGTGTTGTCGACGAGGATGTCGACACGCGAGTTAGCGGTCATAGACTGCTTCGAAGAGGCGAGCGACCGCGTAGCGATCAGACACATCGGCAACGACGGAGGATGACCCGGGTTGGAGTTTACGTGCCTCTTCGAGGAAGCTCTCGAGGTCCAACTGACCGCATGCGACACCGATGACTGTGGCGCCCTCCCGCGCAAGTGCCAATCCGATCGCGCGACCGATTCCCATCGAGGCACCCGGTCACGACGGCCACACGATCAGGAAGACGATCTCGCCTGTCCATGTTGCCTTGAGTCGAATCGCGCTTCAGAGGTTACTTGTGACCGACTGCCATGCCCTTGAGGGTTCGCCGTGGAAGGAGCATCCGACGGCGTGGAACTCTTCGAACTGCGACATCGGCAGCACCGTTCTGACGCCGGTGGTCTTCGGCATTCGGAAGCGAACACTCCCCGGTCGAGTTTCTCGATAACCCCTTCGGCCGACACGAGAGCAAATCCGATTGCCTCTAGCTCGCGTCTGGCTCTGTCGTACAGGCCTGACGTGCCGTCCGTGAGAAGCGCGACACGCAGATCCCGCTCGCTCGCCTCCCTCATAGACCGTCTTCGTTGACAGTTCTGATAGTGCAACCGCAGACCCCTCTGTGTTCGCGTGGAGTTCTTGGAGATGTCGCTCGAGAGGCGTTGTATAGAAGGACCCCCAGCGCGGCTTGTACATCACCCACTCACACTCACGATCTGCTCAAGCTCGCAGGCCAGGAGTCGCTCGGCCTCGAGACGGACTTCCGTCGATGTTTGAGTTCTGTGCGCGTGAAGTCTGGTCGGGCGTACTATTTGAGGGATTGGCAGGAGTCATGCGCCCCTACTGACGACTCCTCGTGCGAATCAGGAAGTGGTTCACGTACAATGTGATCCCGTCGAGCGCTATGCCGTTCGAGCAGCAGTGTCCGCGTTCGGCTACGAGTTCCTCCACGTGTAAGCCGGGATTGACTGCGCCGGCCGGCGGCACCGATATGGCGAGCAGTCGGCGGGGATGAGCGCGTACCGTGTCATGCTGGCCTGCTTCGTCGCTCCGTCCCCGTCTCCTGCGCCGGGCTCGGTCACCGAAGACGATCGGCGAGCTCCGGGACTATCCGTACCCTGCTCGACTTGCGGGCTCCGCGACGAACCCCACCGCCCGCTCGATCACGGACTGGTCTCGCGTGATGGTTCCGTGTCCCAGTCCCGGGGTCGCGATCAGGATCGACCCCGGCCACTCACGCACGAACCTCTCGGATCCAGCGAACGGGACCTGGGGGTCGTCGGGATCATGGAAGACGACGGGCGCGGCTCCGATGTGCGGGACGTGACCATAAGCGTTCACCTCGCGCCAGATGCCCGGCCCGAAGCGGCGCTCGATCCTGTGCTTCAAGCCGGTGATGGCCTTGCTCGGTAACCCGAACATCCTCTGGAACGTTTCCATCGCGTAAGCAACGTCGACGTTGGGAGCGATCA
Source organism: Actinomycetota bacterium (assembly GCA_046716205.1). GTDB lineage: Bacteria > Actinomycetota > AC-67 > AC-67 > AC-67 > JBKJXT01. Next base: position 4,407 of record JBKJXT010000488.1, on the reverse strand, counting down.
ACACGGCGCGGCTCACCGGCAGCCCCACCCGTATCGCCAGCAGTGCCGCGGTCCCGCCCAGGGAGTGCGCGATGACGGCATGCGCCCCGCCGAAGTGGTCCACCACCTCTCGCAGCACTGCCGCTGCATCCAGGGGCCCATAGGTGATCTGCCGCGCGCTCGCTCCGTGGGCGGGAAGGTCGAAGCCGACGACGTGGAAGCCGGCATCGGTAAGCGGAGCGATGAAGCCCCCGAGGGTTGCGGCTCGCTCGCCCCACCCATGAACGAGGACGACGAGGGGCCCGTCTCCGGCGGTGAAGCCGGCGATACGTCCCCTGGTCGTCTTCAACGTGAAGGGCTGCGTGGGTTCCAGCCAGCGCGCCTGCTTCTGCGCTCCCCGCGGGCTCACGGGAAGCCTCCACGGGGTGAACCAGAGCAGGTACATCGGCGCGCCGGCGAGGCGCGCGGAAAAGCGCCCCAAGAACCTCGCCAGGAACAGGGTTGAGTACAGCAGGAGGCGCGAGTTCGCGAGCTTCATGCGATCGCCTGCTTCTGAAACAGCTCGGGCTCCGGTCAATTCTTCTCTCCTTCTCGACTCTCCATCTGCGCCACTGCGCCGACCCGCTTGTCGGTCGAAGACGCGCGTCGGCTATCCGCCCCGGCCCGCGGTATCGGCGGGCCGATGCCGTCCGGTCGGTCGGGGCTCGCGGACGAGGGTGTCGTCGCTGCGCGCGCCTGACGCACTCGTCACCGGTGGTGCCGGCAGCTCGTGGATGCCCCACCTGTCGTAGATGCGCCGCAAGGGAGCGGGCGCCCACCAGTTCGCGCCGCCCGCAAGGCGCATGAACGCGGGGACGAGTGCTCCTCTGACGAGCGTCGCATCCATGAGGACCGCCATCGTCAGCCCGATCCCGAACAGCTTCATGAAGGAGATCTGCGACGTGGCGAACGCGACGAAGACGATCGCCATGAGCGCTGCGGCCGCGGAGACGATCCGTCCCGTTCGCTCCAAGCCGACCCCTACGGAAGTGACGTTGTCCGCACCGTGGTCGTGCTCCTCCTTTATGCGGGACAGCAGGAACACTTCGTAGTCCATCGAGAGTCCGAACGCGACGAAGAACATCATGATGGGGATGGTCGTGATGAGGAATCCCGTCGGCGTGAAGTCCAGGGCGCCCGACAGGTTCCCGTCCTGGAAGATCCAGACCATCGCCCCGAACGTGGCGGTGAGGCTCAGCACGTTCAGCACGATCGCCTTCGCGGGCACCAACACACTGCCGAACATCAGGAACAGGCACGTGAAGATGATGAGGCCGATGAGGCCCGCTGCGAGAGGCACCCGGCTGAACAGCGATGCCTTCGAGTCGACGAGCTGCGCCGACGCTCCGGCGACCATCACCGGGAAGGGCGCGCCCGTGCGTCGGACATCCATTACGAGCGCCTCGGCGTCGGAAGAAATCGGCTCGACGGTCGGAACGACCGCGAGCCAGGTCCCATCCGGGCGCGCGAACCGCCGGGTCAAGATGCGGCTCGCGGGCGACACCTGCCGGCCCCGCGCGAACACGCCGACCGCCGAGTCGACCCTCCCGACCCCTTCGATCGCCGACAGCCGGGTCGCGTACGCCACGATCTCGGGTCGCCGGATCTCCGGGGAGCCGATTCCCGTTGCCACGACGGAGAGCGCGCCTGCTTCCTGTGAGGAGAACCCGTCGCGCACCTCGTCGTGGATCTGTCGCACCTCCGAGCCGGGTGGCAGAACGCGATCGTCGGTGAGGCCGAAACGTGCGTGCAGGAAGGGCACTCCCAGGAGCAGCAAGAGACCCATCACGCCGACCGCGACCGGGACCGGCCGCCGCATGACCAGCATCGACGTGGTGTGCCAGAAGTGCGACCCCTGCTCGAGAGCGTCGCGATCGCGTCGCCACGAGAGCCGGTCGATGCGTGGCCCGAGGGCTGCAAGCGCCGCCGGCAGCGCCACGACGGCACCGAAGACGGCGAACGTGACGATGGCAACGCCCGCGTACGCGAATGAACGGAGGAAGGCCAGCGGGAAGATGGCCAGGACGGCCAGTGACACGCCGACAGTCATCCCACCGAAGGCAACCGTCCGGCCGGCCGTCTGCACGGTGCGGATCACCGCGTTCCGCGTGTCGAGCCCCCGGCGAAGCTCCTCCCGGTAGCGGGAGACGACGAAGAGGCTGTAGTCGATCGACAACGCAAGGCCCATCGCCGTAGAGGCGCTGAGCGAATACACCGACACCTCGGTGAAGGACGCGACGAGGCGAAGGATCAGGAACGTTCCCGCCACGGTGAAGGCGCCGATCGCCACCGGCAGCATCGCCGCGACGACGCTGCCGAACACGAAGATCAGCAGCAGCAGTGTGACGGGCAGCGCGATGCTCTCCGCCCGGACGAGGTCTCGCTCGATGGTGTCGGCGGTTACTCGGGCGGCTTCGGCGGATCCTCCGACGCGGATCGAGATGGGGCCGGCGTCGCGCGTGTATCTCGGCGACAGCTCCTCGATGTGCTCGATGGTGTCGTTCTGGTCTCCGCTGATGCGACCCAGGACGAGAGCCTTGTTGCCGTCCCCACTCCTGAGCGGAGGGGGTCTCCCGAGAGCCCAGTAGGACGTCGCTTCCGCCACTGCGGGCTCGGTAGCCAGCTCCTCGGTGAGAGCGAGGCCCGCCGCGGCGACGTCCGGCGCGTCCACACCGCCTCGCTTGGCCTCGACCAGCAGCAGCACGTTCGGCGGCCCCGTATCGAACCGGTCGTTAAGGACCTGCTCGGCCCGTGAGGACTCCGAGCCGGAATCTTGGAACCCGCCACGGCTGAGATGTTCCTCGACGTCGCCGCCGAAGACCGCTGCAACGACCGCGAGGATGAGGCTCGCAAGCAGCACGACCCTGCTGCGCCGAACCGCCAGGCTGGCAAGAGCCGTCAGCATTGCGACCTCCTCCATCGAACCCTCTTCGTTGGATACTAGAGAATCTATAGTCCTCGCTTTACTATGTCAAGTCCGTTAGGATGCAGCACGAGATGTCGCGCAGCTACGAGCAGTACTGCCCCCTTGCGAGGGCCCTGGACGTGATCGGCGACCGTTGGACCCTCCTCGTCCTGCGAGAGCTGTTCTTCGCGCCCAAGCGCTTCACCGACCTTCAGCAGCGCCTTCCCGGAATGGCCCCGAATCTCCTGAGCAAGAGGTTGCGGGAGCTCGAAGCCGCGGGGCTGCTGCGGCGACGGCGTCTGGATCCTCCCGCGGCGAGCCAGGTGTACGAGCTGACGGATAAGGCAAGAGGGCTGGAGACGACGATGCTCGAGCTATCGCGTTGGGGGGTCCAGCTGCTCGGCAGCCCGCGCGAGGACGAGGCATTCCAGCTCGAATGGCTGCTTCCCGCCATGGAGGAGCTGGCGGACCGAAACGCTGCGCGCAGCGTTTGGGAAACCTACGAGTTCCGGATCGACGGAGAGGTGTTGTGGGTGAGTGTCGCCGACGGCGATGTCACCGTGAGGGCTGGACACGCCCCTGAGGAGGTGGACCTGCTCGTCGAGAGTGACATGCAGACCTTCATGGGGCTCGGGTTCGGGGCGATCAGCGGCAAGGATGCGGACGCATCCGGCCGCCACCGGGTGATTGGAGATGCGAAGATCGCGCGAAGGGCGCTTCGCATACTGTCCCCTGCCCGCGTTTTCTCCACCCTGTCGGCGAAGGCCCCCGTCACCTGAGCAGCGCCCGATAGGTCGGGGGACGTCACGCGCCGTGCGCCCTGGTGTTGTCGAGAGTGGTGTTGTCGAGAGGACCTGGCTCGCGTGATGCCTCGGATCCGCGCAACCGCGATCGTCAGTGGTCCTGAGTCAGGATGAGGCGGCCGGCCCGCCCGCAGTAACTTCTTTGACGTGGATTGCCCGCGGATGGGCCGCGGACCGAGCCACATACGGAGGGACCGGCCATGGACAGTCCGACGCATGTTGGTCTGCACGTGCACAAGGAGTCGACGACGGTGGCGCTGCTGCGGCCGGGTGCGGTTGAGCCTGATCATCGGGTAGTCGCCTCGACGACGGAGGCCTATCGAAAGCTCGTTTCGAAGATCGGCATCGAGGGCGTGGCCCTCTGCTACGAAGCGGGACCGTGCGGCTTCGATCCCTACCGGATCCTTACCAAGATGGGTGCCCGATGTGAGGTCATCGCACCGTCGCCGATCCCGCGCCGCGCAGGAGATCGCGTGAAGACGGATCGTTTAGATGCCCGTAACCTTGCGCGACTTCCATCGTGCCGGCGAACTGACCGCCATTCGCGTGCCTACTGAGCTTCCCCCGGTAACCCGGACACCTACGCTGTGCGAGTTCGCTCGCCGGAGAGGAGTCCGAAGTGCCAAGACCACACCCACCGGAGTTCCGACGCAGGGCCGTGCAACTCGCTCGAACAGGTGA
>JBKJXT010000487.1:0-11156 GCA_046716205.1 Actinomycetota bacterium | reverse complement strand
GGCGCGTCTCGCCGGTGACACGGTCGTGCCAGAAGGTCCCCTGCTGCACGCGAGGATCGAGGTTCGACGCATCCGACCAGAAGACGATGAAGCGTCCCCCTGCGGAGATGTGCGGGCTGAATGAGCGGGAGTTCCCTTGCTCGCCGCTGGTCGTGACGGAGACCCTTTCGGTCGTCCCCATCTTGCGATCGCGAACGAAGACGTCGAGGTTGCCATTCGTGTCACCGGGAACCAGATTGCTCGCCCAGCTGCTGAACACGACGTAACGACCGTCGGCGGAGACGTCTGGCTGGCCCTCACCGAAACACCACGAACACGCGTTCTTGACCGAGCCATCGGTGGCGAGCGACACGAGTTCCGTCTCTCCGGTTGCCAGATCGCGGATGTATTCCTGCTGCCCGAACGGATGACGCGGGTCCAGGTTCTCCGCGTCCGACGAGAACACCACGAATCGACCGGATGCCGAAAGGGTTGGACGTTCGCTGCGTCCGTCGGACTGGCGCCCCCGCGAGTTCAGCGACACCAGTGACGTCACCGGTTGCTGCTGGAGGTTGAACGCGACCGTACCGGCGCGCAACGTGCTGGTGACCTGGACGAAGTACGACGTGTCCCCGGTCGCGTTGAATGAGACTTGCGCTGACCCGCGCGCATCTGAGTCGCACGCGACCAGGCCCAAGTCGTCTGGGGTACCGCGGAAGACGCCGAGGGCAACCGGGTGGTCGGTGCCGTCGGTGCTCGCGGACAGACCTTGGTTCTTCGGAGAGTCGTATCGGTACCAGACCGCATCGCCGACGACGGAGCAGTCGTCGGGCTCGTCGTCGCCTCTCGGCGCGGCGCCGACGGTGTTCGTGCGCGTGCTCGTCGGCAGGCGCGTGATCCGGTAGGCGTGCTCGACGTCGCCGTTGGTTGCCTCGTGGCTGACCACATCGCTCGACGGCACCTCGGCTGGCTCGGCCGGGTCCGTGCCGACAACCGGATGCGACGTCGCCGTGTAGGGCGCGCTGCCCAAGACCTCGGCGACGAACTGCTCGCGTAACCCGTCGTAGCGCTGTTGCAACGGCAGTGCCGAATAGTCGATGCCGGCTCCGTTGCCGAAGGGACCGAGGAGGCCGAAGCCGGGTAGGCGCGCGCCGAGGTGCACGGCGCTCAGCAAAAGGATGAACGCAAGCAGGCCTGCAAGAGGCGCCTTCACCCACTGTCTCATCCCATGACCTCGATCCGGTAGCGTGCCATGAACCGATGAGGTCTCCTAGGGAGCTAACCCCCTTTCGGATAGGGTGCTATCCCTCGCCACCGACCGGCCTCGCAGAGGAGTTTCCCTCTTGCCGGTGCCCCGTCCGTGCCTCCAGACTTGTTCCTGATGCCAGCGAAACCCCGAGTCAGAGGCCAGCACGAGAGCCGTGGGGCACCCACGAAGCTCTCGCTCATGCTCGTCGATGACCATCCTCTGTGGCTGGACACGCTTGGGAACGTCTTGGATGGCAGCGGCATCGGCAGCGTGATCGCGAAGGCATCCGATGGCCTGGAGGCGATCGCGACCGCCGCCCAGTACAAGCCGGACGTGGTCGTGATGGACATGATGCTGCCGGGCGCCAACGGCATCGAAGCCGCCCGAGCCATCGTCCACGCCAACCCCACCGTCAGGGTGCTGATGCTGTCGTCCTCGCAGGTCCGGGAGGATGTGATCGAAGCGGTGAAGGCTGGCGCGTGCGGATACCTGTTGAAGACCGTCGGCGCGCGCGAGGTAGCGGAAGCGGTCGAGCGCGTGTCGCGCGGAGAGCTCGTGTTCCCGCCAGAACTGGCCTCGGTCGTGCTCGAAGAGTTGCGGAGACCGACCGCGCCGCCGGATAAGCAACGCCTTCGCCTGGGCGTCGTGGCGGATCCGCTGCTGGATCGAGAGGGGCTCGCGCACGTCCTGGAAGGTGCCGGGTTCGACGTCGTGTGCAGCGTTGCGACCGCCGACGCGTTGCTGGACCGGTTCGATGACGACCTTCCTGATGTCGCGGTTGTGGCGCTGTCTACGGGCGGCGGCGAAGCCATCGTCGCATCGGTGGCGAAGCTACGAATCGCAAGGCCGCGCCTTGGGGTCTTGGTGCTCGCGCCGGTTGCCGAGGTGTCGCACGCGTTCAGCTTGTTGTCCGATGGCCCCGGCGGCATCGGATATCTGCTGCGCGAACGCGTGAGTGATCTTGACCAGTTGACGAACGCGATAAGACGCACCGCGGCTGGGGAGTCGGTCATCGATCCGCAGGTGGTGAGGATGCTGGTGTCCCGCGAGCGGGAGACGAGCCCGCTGGATGCGTTGACCCCGCGCGAGCGAAGCGTTCTGGCGCTGATGGCTGAGGGACGCACCAACCAGGGGATCTCCAACGAGATGCATCTGAGCGCGCGCACGGTGGAGAAGTACGTGGGAAGCATCTTCACCAAGCTGGGTCTGGAAGGCGCCGGCGACGACCATCGTCGCGTGCTCGCCGTCGTCGCGTACCTGCGCACCAGCTGAACTCGCGGGCAACCCCTCCTCAGATCCGGGGGATCTCACCCTTGGGTGCTGCATCCGTTTTGTGAAAGATCTAGACACGCAAGGTCTTTCGGAGAGCAGCGATCACGGGGGGAACGATGCGACTCATGGACGGAGATACCCGGGGAGGCGCCGTGCGGGTCATCACGAATGTGGTGATGGCGACGGTCATGGTCGCCGGGGGGCTGACGGTCGTCGCCACGCCTGCACACGCTGCGCCGGTCGCGATCAAGGTGACGATCGAGCAAGTCGGCGAATGCTGCGGAGGGAGAATCGACACTGTGGACGGGGCCGACTTCTACGGCCGCATCTTCATCCAGGGGCAGGAGACGCGGTTCGGCGTGTTCGCCGAAGACGAGAACGTCATCAGGCCGAATTGGGTGGCTAAAGGAGCGTTCGAGAACTACGCCGAGGTCATCATCGAGATCTTCGACAAGGACGGCTTCGCCAACTTCGATGACAACCAGATCGACGTCAGTACTGGACCTGCCGGCAACCCCCGCTCGGTGGACCTCGGGGTGATCTCCACTCCCGGCACGGAGCGCGACTGCCAGATCATCCTTGACGTCAGCGGTAGTTGCAACGAGGTCATCCGCTCTTTCGGAACCGACGATGAAGATTCGGACGTGGGGGACGTCTTCTTCAAGATCGAGGTCGATCCCGCAGAACCCCCGCAAGCGCCGGGCCTGCATGTCGGTTGCCTACACTCCCCGATCTGGCCGCAGCCCGGCCAGTCGGTCACCCTCACGGCCTCCAGTTTCGGCGACCAGCCGGACGGTCAGGCCTTGCCCGCCAAGCTCGTCGACACACTCCAGATCTGGTACTCGACTGACGGCGGTATCACGCGTCAGGTCACGACCAGCACCGGGAAACAGAACACCTTCACCACGACCAAGACTGCGGGCGCGGACGCTTCGACGTTCTCCTACGGCTGTCGAGCCGTTGACGCCGGCGTACCCATCTACTCCGGGTGGCGCACCGTCCAAGTTGGCAACCCTCCCCAGGGTCAGGGCGTCCCGGTCTTGCTGAGTACCGACCGGGAACACGGGCTCGATTTCGTACTCTTCCCGGTGACCCAGAACGTACGAAGGAACCCCAATAGTCCGACCGACACCGCCCTCTACACCTACCCGACATACACGGGACCGACGGACCCGAACTTCCTCACCCAGGTAGGGGTCTCGGTTGCCGAGCTATTCCGCGAGCAGACCGTCCTCGACAACCAGAGACAGTTGAACATCTGGATCGCGCGTGACGGAGCCGCAACAGGGGGCGCCCGGGACCTCAACAACGACTCCGACGGGGACGGCTCCGACGACGATCCTGCGATGGACACGACGGGAGACGGGATCCCTGACGGAGATGGGCGGGTTGACGCGTGCCAACACGTCGGACCCGCCAACTTGGCGACCGCCTACGGCTTCGCGAACGTCCGCTCCTATGTTCACCCCGCGACGCCACCGCCGGGGAACACCGATACGGTGCGCGAGTGCGCCACGGGTGGTGTATTCAGCTCGGAGGCGAACGAGACCGGCGTCTTCATCCACGAAACGGGTCACACCGGCTGGGGCTTAGCCGATGAGTACTGCTGTGATGGCGGCTACAACCCACCCGCCCTGCTCCCGAACGTTTATCGAAATCTGAAGGCGTGCCAGGACGACGTCGAGAGCCTCGGGGGAGTCGATGAGGATTGCGTCGGGTTCGACTCAAACGACGCTGACATGACTCTGGACGTCTGGAGATCTGACCCCGGTACATCCCAGGGCGCTGGTCGGCAAGACCTGATGGTCAACAACACGTTCGCGCGCAGGGCGGATCGCAGACGCATGAATTGGGTCTTCGGTCAGTGTTTCCAAGCCATCAGCTGCTGAGAGGAGATGACGATGAGAGCCAAGCACTCGGTTTCTATGCTCGCCCGGCTACTTGCGGCCGCACTCGGCATCGCGATGGCGAGCGGACTCCTCGCGACGGCGCTCGGACAAGGGGGCAACGACCCAACGGTCGAGCCCGTACCACGTCCCGAGTACGTTGACGATGCGCGAAGTTTCGTGGCTGGTATCAACTTCAGCGCGGCCGACGCGGGGACGGCGGCTGGGATCGGCGTGTTCAACGTGGCGACCCCCGGCACTGAGCACCTCAACCGTGACGTGATCGTGAGCAGCGAAGTCGACGGGCAGGTGGTGCGATCGACAACGATGCCGAACCCCGCGATGTCGTTCGCCGACGGCTTCGGGTACTTCTTCCAAGCCGGACGATACGAGATCCTCGCCCCATTCGATCCGAGGGTTGAAACCATCCGGCTGAGTACGCCCGACGGGGCAACGATCGCGACGGTCGAGACCGCGTCCGCCGTCCGCGAGTTCTGCATCGCACACCCCGACGACCCGGGTTGTCTCGAGGCCGATCTGTCGGTCGACAGCGTGCATGCGTCGGGCCCACGCTTCGCGGTAGTCGGCGAGGCGACCTCCGTCAGCGTTTCCAGCAGCGTGTCAAACAAAGGACCGGACGGTCCGGTCGATGCCGTCGTGACGCGCACCGCCACCCCGGATGCGGGCCTTGCAGTGAGCCCAGCAGCTCCGTCGATCACAGAGGCCTCGGGTCTGGCGGTCGGCGAGTCGCGAACACTCCAAGGCAGTTACTCGGTCACCTGTACTGCACCGGGGACGCACACGATCGAGTTCTCCACGAGCATCGCCCCGAAGCGAGCGTGGGTCGTCGATCCAGAGCCAACCAACGACCGCCGCACTGACGAGCTTGCAGTGGATTGTGCGATCCCGATCACGATCAACATCCAACCGGGGAGCGAAGAGAACCCCGTCAACCTGAACGCAGGAGCCCTGCCGGTCGCCGTGCTGACAACGCGGGCAGGTGAGTACGGAGGCTCCTCCCTCGCCTTCGACGCCACTACGATCGACGTGCTGGGCCTGCGCTTCGGATCGGAGTCGGCTCTCCTGCTCGGCCGCGGCGTACCTGAGGTCCACGGAAAGATCCACCCTGAAGACTCGCTCGAACTCGACGAGCAGACGCGTGACGGGGACCTGGACGCGGTACTGCACTTCAAACCGCGATTCGAAGCGCTCGGATCGACCGATACGCAAGGCTGTGTCTTCGGACGAACCACGGTTGCGGGACGGAGCTTCAGCTTCTTCGGGTGTGACGACGTGGGTGTGAAACCGTGAGGCGGGCGAAGCGAAGCATCGTGCACGCGATGCAGGCGAGCCCTTTGTTCATCTCCTGCAGCCCTCGGGAGCTCGGAGAGATCGCCTCCGTGGGGCGCGAGTTCGAGGCCGCACCCTCGGAAGTCATCGTGCGCGAAGGGGAGTCGGCCACCGAGTTTTTCGTGATCGTTGACGGCGTGGCGAAGGTCAGCCGTGACGGGACTGCGGTCGCAACCCTGTTCGGTGGAGATTTCTTCGGCGAAACGACGTTGTGGGAGCAGGGCGCGCCGCGCGACGTGACGGTCACCGCGGTGTGCGCGTCGCACCTGCTGGCCTTCGACGTGAACGCGTTGCTGTCGACGGTGAAGGCACGACCGAGCATGCACGAGGCGCTTCTTCGCGCGACAAGGTCTATCGGGGCACGGGGTTAAGGGGGAACGACATGAACGCATCATCGGGTCGCAGGCGCGGCTCACATCGCAGCATGAAGACTTGGATCGCACGCACCATCGCGTTGTTCAGCATGGTGGCGGCAAGCATCGGGGTCGGGGCAGTCACGAACGCAGCATGGGCATTGCCCTCGGAATGCAGTCAGTCTGGCTCGACGGTGACCTGCACGTACACGTTGCCGACTGGCAGGGAAATGTACTCGTGGACGTTGCCGATCCCAAACGATGTCAGTTCCATGCATGTACTCGCCATCGGCGGGCGGGGTGGTGATTCCGGTGAAGCCAAGGGAGGCTTAGGCGCACGAGTTGAGGGTGATATCTCAGTGACGCCGGGGGCCACGATCCACCCGCACGTCGGTTCCGACGCCACCGGTTCCTTTGGCGGGGGCGAGGGATTCGGAGGCTCCAGTACCGGCGGTGGCGGTGGCGGTGGCGGCCATGCCCTCGTCCATTGGCTTGAGGGCGAGTCAATGAAGATGGCCGTGGCTGGGGGCGGCGGCGGCGCCGGTGCCGCTGGCTTCATCCTCGCAGCGGAACTGGAGTCACGGGAGGGCGGCGCCGGAGGCTCAGCCGGGGCCAGCGGGTCTGATGGTGCAGACGCGTTCCAGGGGGATCGCGGCCGCGGGGGTGCACCGGGATCCTCGACGGCGGGAGGCTCGGGAGGCGCAGGTGGTGTCAGCACAGGAGACGGCGACGGTCCGGCGGGGGAGAGCGGTAGTCAATTGCGCGGTGGGAATGCGGGGCGCGGCGGCGGCGGCGGCAGCGGTTGGTACGGCGGCGGCGGCGGCGGCGATGGAAGCCCTAACCCGATCGCACGGGGCGGAAGCGGGGGTGGCGGCGGCGGGTCGAGCCTCATACCCCCTGGCGGTTCAGTAAGCATCAACACCGCAGGACTGCCACCTCAGGTCGTGATTTCGTACTCGACCACGCCGCCCGTGAGGATCTCGTTCACCAACGGTGCGCCTCCGTCGGGAACAACCGGACAGCCCTACAGCTTCCAGTTCAGCGCCACGGGCGACTCGGGCATCACCTTCGCCACCACGGCAGGGAGCCTTCCGCCCGGTCTGACGCTGTCATCGGCTGGTCTGCTGTCGGGCACCCCAACCAGCGGCGGTGACTCACCCTTCACGGTGACCGCCACCGGCGCGAGCGGCGCGACCGCCACGCAGCAGAACACGGTGCGCATCACCGCCGCAGCCGGTGCGGCAAGCGTGAGTCCATCGTCGGTGAACTTCGGCGATCAAGGAGTGAACTCGACCAGCGCACCGCGCACGGTCACGCTCTCCAACACCGGGAACGCTCCGATGTCGGTAACGTCGGCATCGATCTCGGGCCCCAACGCAGCCGATTTCGCGAAGTCTGCGGATAGCTGCACCGGAGCCACGGTTCAGGCCGGCTCGTCGTGCAGCGTGTCGGTGACCTTCACGCCGAGCGCAACCGGCACACGCAGCGCAACGCTGAGCTTCACCGACAACGCGGCCGGAAGTCCGCACACGGTCGCGCTCTCGGGTAACGGCGTCGCGATCGCTGATCTGGGCGTGAGCATCAGCGCATCACCCAACCCCGTGAAGTCGGGCAACCAGCTCACCTACACGGTGAGGGTGGCGAACAACGGTCCGAACACGGCGCAGGGTCTGAAGCTTGACGACACACTGCCCGCGGGCGCGCAGTTCACCAGCATCCAGGCACCGGCAGGCTGGTCCTGCGTGACACCGAGCGCGGGAAGCACCGGGGTGATCACGTGCACCGCGTCATCGCTGGCGTCAGGCTCGACGGCAACGTTCACGATCGCGGTGAAGGTCGTTGCGAGTGGGAAGTCGACGGTGTCGAACACCGCAGTGGTCAGCTCGTCGGGGAGCACCGACCCGAACGCGGCGAACAACGCAGCAACGGCGACGACTTCGGTCCAGGGGCGCGCCTAGCAGACACGAGAGCGATCCGCTGCCCGCCGAGGCGCACAACGCTCGGCGGGCGGCGGGTCATCTCACCCGAGCCGCTCATGTTGCGAACGAACAAGGGAGAACTGCGATGAGATCGCGATCGCTTCAAACAAGCAGGCACCGTAGGACGTCTCTGGTTGTGCTCATGACCATGACGATGGTCCTCGCGGTTCCCATGGCGAGTGAAGCGTCCGATGTCTTCGTGTCGAACTCGCAGCTCCCATATCCCAAGGCCGCGTCGAGTGCTATCTGGGACGGCTCGAACGCATATGTGTTCGGCGGCGGTCAATATTGTTGGACCAGCAGGTGCGACGGCGTCGAGGTCGTCCGCTACAACCCGTCGACCGACACGGCGACGATCGTCGGCGCACTGCCCTGGGCCCTGCACGGGTCGAGCGCGATCTGGGATGGCCGTAACGCATACATCTTCGGCGGGCAGCGCGAGGGAACGGAGTTTTCGAACGGGATCCTCCGTTTCGATCCATCCACTGGCAACGTCACCGTCATGAACGCGAAGCTGCCGACCGGTCGCACCGAGACGAGCGCGATCTGGAACGGCTCACGCGCCTACATCTTCGGCGGGCTCGAGGGCGGCACCAAAACCGGCCGCCGCCACTACCTCGACACGATCCTGCGCTACGACCCTGCGACCGACACCATCAACACGATGACTGCCCGGTTGTCCACGCCGCGCGCCGGAACGGCCGCGATCTGGGATGGAAGCGACGCATACATCTTCGGCGGGGAGGTTCGAGTAGACGCGAGGAGCAATGAGATCCTGAAGTATCGTCCAGCAACCGATAGGCGCTCGACGATGAATGCCAAGCTCGGCGCTCCGATATCGCACGTCAGCGCGGTCTGGAACGGTTCGGCTGCGTATGTGTTCGGCGGGCGGACCGGCATCGATGAGAGCGTCATCTGGCGCTTCGACCCGCAGACGGACGCGATCCACGCCCACTACAACCACCTGCCGTCGGGACGACGCGAGAGCAGCGCGATCTGGACTGGTTCCAGCGCATACGTTTTCGGCGGCAAAGCCGGATGCTATTGGTGCTCTATCATCGACCAGATCGTGCAGTTCAGCCCCGACGACCGGCCGACGGCGCCTCGGAATCTTCGCCTGACTCCCGGCGCGCGCGCAATCACGCTGACCGTCGATCCGCCGGCATCAACAGGCGGGTCGCCGGTAACCAGTTACAACATCTACCGGTACTCCTCGGGGATAGCGACCTTCTATCGCCCCACTGCGCCGTTTGGCAGCTTCTTTGACGACCCTCTGGTCTATGGGAGGACGTATTCCTACAGGGTGTCGGCTGTGAATCGCTGGGGCGAGGGACCGCTGTCGAACGAGGTTAGTGCGACGCCGTTGCGGTCGCCACCTTCTGCACCCCGAAACTTCCTCGCGCTGGGTGCAGAGCGTGCTATCGACCTGACCTGGGATCCGCCCGCTGTTGATGGGGGGTCAGCGGTTACGTCCTATCGGCTGCTTCGCGGCACCGATCGCGGCAACATCAGTACCACCATCGGGTTCCCGACCGGCACATCCTTCACTGATATGGCCGTCGAGGTCGGGACCGAGTACTGGTATTACGTCGCCGCACAGAACGCGCTCGGAGAGGGACCCACGTCCAACGACGATTACGCCGCACCGCTCTTGCGGGCGCCGCGCCCGTTCGCTCACGCCGCACTCGCGGACGATGAAGCCGTTCTACTGTCGTGGGATGCCCTCGATGGCCTCCCCGGCGGGTCGCTGAGCGGTTACGCGATCTACCGCAGTGAGTTCCTGGAAGGTCAGTTGATCGCCATGCGCCTGATCGCGCATGTCGATGCCGCATCTACTACCTACCTCGATGCGCGCGTGACCAACGACACGCTCTACAACTACGAGATCGCGGCCATGACCACCGATGGCGAGGGGCTCCACTCGAACCGGATCGAGGCCACCCCAAAGCGAAGCGCCCTCGCCAGTGCGCCCCGCAATGTCTATGCCCTGAGCGGTGAGAGTGGGTCTGTGTTGTTCCGATGGACGGACCCAGCCCTGACGGGCGCTTCGGCCATCATCGGATTCAACATCTATCGCTCGACATCGCCCGGTGTCGAGAGCCTGTACGCAACGATCGGGAACACGACCACGTTCACCGACAACAGCGCGACCGATGGGACGGCGTACTACTACTCCGCGCGTGCGCGGAACAGCGCGGGGGTGGGGCTCCGTTCACTCGAAGCGAAGGCGATCGCCGGCAGTGGCGCGCCGGCAGAACCGAGCGCACCGCGTGCGCTGACCGCGGCGCCGGGTGACGGGCTCGTGAGGACGAAGTGGGAACTGCCGTTGTACGTGGGGACGAGTGCACTCATCGGCCACGGCATCAATCGAGGGACGGCGCCCGGCGCCGAGAGCCGGATCTACCTGCACTCGTTGCCGGATCCATCATGGCAGGACGACACGGTCACGAACGGGACGACGTACTTCTACACGGCGCAGGCGCGGAACTCGGCGGGATACGGCCCCGAGTCCAACGAAGTGAGCGCAACGCCCTTCGCGCCGACGGTTCCCGGCGCGCCCGTCGATGTGTTCGCGAGCGCCCTCGACAAAGGCTCGGTTGTGACCTGGCAGCGGCCCGTGTCAGATGGTGGGTCTTCGATCAGCGGCTACGGGGTGTATCGCGGGCTGTCGCCCAACGCGATGGCGCTGGTCGCAACGCTTGGCGACGTCGGGTGGTACCGCGACAGCGGCCTGACGAATGGAGCGACATACTTCTACAAGCTGGTGGCACGCAACCGTTTCGGAGACGGAGCGGCGTCTGCGGAGGTGAGCGTGAAACCCGCGACCGTTCCCAGCGCGCCACACAGTTTCGCGTTGTTGGCGGGCAACGGACTGGCGACCGCGACGTGGGCGGTCCCCCCTTCGAACGGCGGTGCCGCGATAAGCGAAAACCTCCTCTATCGAGGCGCATCCGCCGGCACGGCGACCCTGTGGACCAGCGTGGCCGGAACCGCGACGAGTAAGACGATCACAGGACTGACCAACGGACAGCCCTACTACTTCAAGCTCGCCTCGAGTAATAGCGCTGGCGAGGGCGCTGCTTCGGAA
>JBKJXT010000486.1:0-3736 GCA_046716205.1 Actinomycetota bacterium | reverse complement strand
GTCCGGAGATTGCTCCTGGATCGACACCGCGATCCCGCACGTCTCGCCGTCGAAGCCGTACTTCGCGCGGGTATAGCCGATCTCGGCGATGGTCTTGCGGACGATCTGGGGGATGTCGATGTAGGTGGTCGTCGAGATCTCACCGGCAACACACACCAGGCCGGTCGTGATCATCGTCTCGCACGCGACGCGCCCCATCGGATCCTCGCGCAGGATCGCGTCCAGGATCGCGTCGGAGACCTGGTCGGCCATCTTGTCGGGGTGGCCTTCGGTCACCGATTCGGAGGTATAGAGCCAGCGGCGCGTCATCAGCGGTTCTCCTAAGGTCGAGAGCGGGATGCAAGCATATCCACGACGCGATCACAGATCGCCGAGGCGACCTGTGACTTCAGCTGCAGGGGAAGATGGTTCTCGCTGCCGTCCGCGCCGAGCAACACCACTTCGTTGTAGTCAACGTCGAAGCCCGCATCGTGTCGGGCGACGTCGTTGAGCACGATCAGGTCCATGTTCTTGGCTTCGAGCTTCTTGCGCGCGTTCGGGATGTGGTCGTTGGTCTCGGCGGCGAACCCGATGACGAGCTGACTCGCCTTGGCGCTGCCAAGATCCGCCGCGATGTCGGGGTTGAGCGTCAGCTCGATGACGGGAGCCGCGCCGCCCTTCTTGATCTTCTCGTCCGCGTAGCTCGCCGGCCGGAAGTCGCTGACCGCAGCGGCGAGCACGACGACATCGCAGGCGCTGTAGCGCTCTAGAACCGCGTCGTGCATCTCCTGGGTCGTGCGCACGTCGACCCGGGTCACTCGTTCGGGCGCTTCGAGCTTGGTCGGCGCGCTGATCAGCGTCACCTCCGCGCCGCGCCGCGCCGCCTCGCGCGCGATCGCGTAGCCCATCTTGCCGCTCGAGCGGTTCGTGAGGAAGCGCACGGGATCGATCGGCTCTTGCGTGCCGCCGGCGGTCACGATGAGGCGAACGCCGGCGAGATCGCGCCCGTGCTCGAGCATGCGAGCCACGGCGCCGACGATGGTTCGCGGCTCGGCGAGACGACCGACGCCCTCGTCGCCGCCGGCGAGCTCGCCGGCTTCGGGCTCGACGATGTGCGCGCCACGCTCGGCGATCGTTGCCACGTTGACCCGTGTCGCGGGATGTTCCCACATCTCTGTATGCATCGCGGGCGCAACGACCAGCGGCGCCGTGGTGTTCAGCAGCACGTTGGTCAACAGGTCGTCCGCGATGCCGTTCGCCATCTTCGCGATGACGTTCGCGGTGGCCGGCGCGACGAGCACGAGGTCGGCTTCACGCCCGAGCCGAACATGCAGCACGGTGTGCTCGTCCTGGAACACGCTGGTGTAGACGGGACGGTGCGTCAGCGACGCGAAGGTGAGGGTGCCGACGAAATGCGTGGCCGACTCGGTCATCACGACCTGCACATGCGCACCCGCTTTGCCGAGCAGGCGTGCGACCTCGACGGCCTTGTAACAGGCGATGCCGCCGGAAACGCCAAGCAGCACGCGGGCGCCCCGGAGGGCGCCCAGGTCGGTGCGCTCGGGGGTTACTTCCACCCTTCCTGGACCTTCTCGTAGGCCACCTTCTGCAGGCTGATCTCCTCGAGGGCGATCGAAAGCGGCTTGCGGCCTGGGTCGGAGGGCACGAGCGGCGGGACGAACTCGCCGATGCCCTCGCCGAGCTGGGTGTAGTACGAGTTGATCTGACGCGCGCGCTTGGCGGCCATCACGACCAGGGTGTACTTCGAGTCCACCTGGTCCAACAAGAAGTCGATCTTCGGCTCGATCAAGCTCACGGGGTCACTCCTGGGATGGGCCCCCAGACGGGGCGATGTGCTCATCCAGTATACGGGTAAGGCGCTCGACCGCAGACTCGAGGTCGTCGTTGACGATCCGGACGTCGAATCCGTCGGCTTCTGCCCATTCCCGGCGCGCATTCGACAGACGAACCGCGACCGCGTCCTCCGCTTCGGTGCCCCGGCCGCGCAAGCGCTCCTCGAGGACATCCCAGCCGGGAGGCTCGACGAAGACCAGCAGCGCGCCGGGCTCCGCGCCCCGAACGGATCGGGCACCCTGGACGTCGATCTCGAGCAGGACCGTCTTGCCTGCTCGGAGCGGCTCGGTCACGTCTGCGCGAAGTGTCCCGTATCGTGAACCGTGGACGTCGGCCCATTCCAGGAAGGCGTTCTCGCTGATGAGCCGGTCGAAGGTCGCGTCGTCGATGAACCGGTAGTTGACGCCGTCCTGCTCGCCCGGCCGGGCCGATCTGGTCGTGGCCGACACTGAGAGCACGATCTCGGGCCGGCGCTGCAGCAAGGCAGAGACGACGGTGGTTTTGCCTGCCCCGGACGGCCCGGAGACGACGACGAGCCTCTCGATGACGGCTAGGAGTTGTTGAACTCTTCGAGGATGGCGGCCTTCTGCTTATCCCCAAGACCGCGGACACGCCTCGAGGTGGAGACCTCGAGCTTCTCCATGATCTTGCGAGCCCGGACCTTGCCAACCCCGGGAAGCGCTTCGAGCACTGCGGAGACTTTCATCTTGCCGACCGTGTTGTCCGACGGCTGTTCGAGGATCTGCTTGAGCGTGAGGGTTCCTGACTTCAGCTTCATCTTGACCTCGGCGCGCGCACGACGGGCCTCGGCGGCCTTCTCGAGCGCTGCCTTGCGCTGCTCCTCCGTCAGGATAGGAAGCGGCATGTCGTCTCCTCTCGGTTTGCGTCCAGGTCGATCTCAGGACCAGGGCGAGCATACCACCGGCTGGCGACAACTCCAACGTTTCCGCAGGTCAGAAGGGGTGCCTCGCGCCCAACGGGGATTTCCGCCCGCTTCTGGCGCTGTCAGGATGCCCCGAGGTACCGCGAGCCCGGGCTGTCCAGCGGGACGCCATCGCGGCACAGCGGGCATTCTTCGGCGGACCAGTCATTGACCTCGATGCGTAGCAAGCTCTGCAGCTCGAACGATGGCGGGGTCTGCGTGCGATCCACCAGCGCCACGACACCGACGACCTCGGCCTGAGCGTCCTCCGCGCACCCGATCACTTCCGCCACCGAGCCGCCGGTGGTCACGACGTCCTCGACGATCAGGACGCGCTCCCCCGGGTTAAGCGCTTGCGCTCGGCGCAGCTTCATCTTGTCGCCCTCGCGCTCGGCGAAGACGAACCGGGCATCCGCGGCGTAGGCGACGGCATTGCCCAAAAGGATCGCGCCGACCGCCGGGGACAGGACCGTTTCGAACTTCGTCTGGGCGAATCGCTCGGCGATCAGCTTGCCCAGCGCGCCCGTCATGCGCGGGTAGCTCAGGATCATCTGTTTCTGGACGTAGGTGTCGGAGTGGCGGCCGCTGGTGAGCTTGAAGTGACCGCTCATCAGGGCGCCGTGTGACTTCAGAGCTTCCAGGATGTCCTCGGGTCTCATGCGGTTAGCTCCTCTAGGATCGCGCGGGCGGTTGCGCGCGGGTCGTCTGCGCGGGTGACGGGGCGGCCGATCACAAGGTAGTCGGCGCCTTGGTCGAGTGCTTCGCGAGGGGTCAGCGTGCGCGCCTGGTCGTTCTTGGCGGTACCGGCAGGCCGCACGCCGGGCGTCACGATGAGGAAGCCCGCGCCGCACGCACGCCGCACCGCAGCGATGTCGGTCGGCGCGCAGACGACGCCGTCGCACCCCGCGTCCTTCGCGAGCTCCGCGAGCATGGGCACCGCCTCCTCGGCCGGGGGCAAGCTCAGCTCCTTGAGTGCAGCAT
>JBKJXT010000485.1:0-8592 GCA_046716205.1 Actinomycetota bacterium | reverse complement strand
CGTAGGAGTCCGGGCCGTATCTCAGTCCCGGTGTGGCTGATCGCGCTCTCACGCCAGCTACCCGTCTAAGCCTTGGTGGGCCATTACCCCGCCAACAAGCTGATAGGCCGTGAGCCCCTCTCAGAGCGCCAGAACATTTGCCGATCCAAGGATGCCCTCGGGTCGGATTATCGGGTATTAGCGCTGGTTTCCCAACGTTATCCCCGTCTCTGAGGCAGGTTGCTCACGTGTTACTCACCCGTTCGCCGCTCCGTACCGAGAGAGCAAGCTCTCTCGGCCGATCGCTCGACTTGCATGTATTAAGCACGCCGCCAGCGTTCGTCCTGAGCCAGGATCAAACCCTCCATCGGATGCCTTATCCCTCAGCCCGAAGGCTTCGGGGGGACTTGATGGTTAGGAATTACAGGGATCCGTTCTCATGTTTCGTCGTTGGCTTGGTCCGTTCGGAGCCGTAGCTCGGAACGGACTGTCGCGTTCGGCTGTCCTCGCTATGCAGTTCTCAAGGCACAGGCACCACACAAGTTGATGCCAACCCGACGAACCCTTTCGGGCTCTAGGGAGGCTTGGTGTGCTACCAACGCTGCCGGGATCGACAGCAGGGGGATAGTATATCCCTCGCCCTCAGGAACGCAACCGGCTTGATACCGGTTCCTGAGCAGGGGATATCGTAGCGAACGGGGAGGGATCCAGTCATGCCGAAGGTTGGCGACCGCGTGATCGTCGAGGGAAACAAGGTGGGTCAGCAGCGCCGCGAAGGGACGTTGCTGCAGACCGTCGGCTCCCTGATCAAGGTGCGCTGGGGCGACGGGACCGAGTCGATGTTCACGCCCGGCGCGGGCGCGGTCCGGTTCGAGACAGGCAACGGGAAGGCACCCAAGCAGGCAGCCAACAAGGGAGGCCCGAAGGCGGCGCCGGCCAAGGCCAAGGGCGCTGCCAAGGCCAAGAAGGCCAAGACTCCTGTGAAGGCCAAGAAGGCCAAGAGCGCTGCCAAGGCGCCAGCTGCGAATGCGGGTAAGGCGAAGGCGAAGCCCAAGAAGAAGTAGACCACCTACGTACGATCGGCGCGCCCTCGGGCCTCGTTCGTCGGTTCAGACTTCGGTGCTGAGGCGCGCCACAGTCTCTTCGAGTTTGGCCAGGCGGCCCGGCAGCGGCGCGAGTGAAACCATCGTGTCCGCGATCGAACCCATCGTCTGCTGGAGCGCGACGAGGTGGGCGCTCAGGACCTCAACGCGGCCGCGAACCTCGGTCGAGAAGGTCTCCAGCGCGTCGCCCATGCCGGCCATCACGCCGTCCATAGCCGCTGCGAGCTGCGCTTTGTAGGCCTCGGGAACCCCGGCCACCACGTCAGTGGTGAACCGCTTCTCGGCGGCGCGCATCATCTCACGCAGGTCTTCGGCCGTCCCGGCGAACGCGACCAGTGCGTCTTCGACGCGTGCCTTCATCACCGCCATCTCCCCCGCGACGCGGCGTGCGTCATCCTCGCGGGAACCTTGCTGGCGTGCGATGTCGATCTCGAGCGAGTCCATCCGCATCTCGAGACCGCTGAGTCCGTTCTGCATATGCAAAGTCTCCAGGACTTCCAACGACGGGGAGGTGATGGGCTGCTCGACCACTTCCGGCAGCGCCGATGGAACCGTCGTCCGACGGCTGCGTGTGGAACCCTTTGGGGAAGGCATCAGGGTGGGGGGAGAGCGGGCGAACCTGAGGGAGGCTACCCGCGAGACAGTGAAAAGCCAAATCTGCTCCGTATGACGGTCATCACCCTGCGTGGTCCCAGCCAGCGAGGCGCAGGAGCACACTCAGGGGAAGGTCAACGAACGGATCTCGGCCCCGAGGACCGCTTCTTCGACCATCGCGTCGAGGTCCAACCCCCGCTCGGCGCGCTCTGCATCGGTGACGCGAGCCTTCGTCGCCGGCTTGCGAGGCTCGAACAGGACGCACGCCTCCTGACACGGGGCGCTCGAGGCTTCGAAGGTTCCCAAGGCTTTCGCCTCCGCGATGATCTCGATCTTGTCCTGGCCGATCAGCGGTCGCAGGACGGGCAACGAGGTCGCGCCTTCCACCACCGTGAGGTTCTCGATCGTCTGGGACGCTACCTGGCCGAGCGAGTCCCCCGTGACCAGCGCTTGAGCCCTCTCACTCCGAGCGATGCGCTCCGCGATCCGCATCATCATCCGCCGGTACAGCAGCGTGCGAAGCTCCTCCGGACAGGCGGTAACGATCTGCTGCTGGGACGGCGCGAGCGGCACCAGGAACAGCTTCGACTCGTACTGGCGCCGCGTCAGCATCTGGGCGATCTCGGTGACGTTGCGCACGCTGGAGCCATCGGTGAACGGCTGAGAGTGGAAATGGATCAAGGTGAGGCGCGCGCCGCGCCGCATCATGCGCGCCGCAGCGACCGGCGAGTCGATCCCCGCGCTCAACAGCACCGCCACGCGACCCGATGTACCGACCGGGAGCCCTCCTGGCCCCTGCAGCTTGTCCGCGTAGACCAGCACGAGGCCGCCGACGATCTCGACATGACAGGTGCGGTCGGGCGCGGAGAGGTTCACGCGACCGCCGGCGTGCTCCAGCAGCCACGCACCGAGCTGCTCGTTGATCTCGCGCCCGCTCATCGGGAAGTCGGAATGGGCAACGCGCGCTCGCACGGCGAAGGTCTCGTAGGGCTGTGCCTTCATGACCTCGAGCGCGACCGTGCAGATCGCGTCGAAGTCCAGGCGGCCCCCGCGCGCGCGCGCGTAGTTGGCGATCCCGAACACCTCACCGATGCGCTCGCTCATCAACGCGGCCTCAGCCCCTTCTGGAACGGGGATGACGATGCGACCCGGCAACCGCTTGGGGGTTAACTCACCGAGATCGGCGACCGATCGAACGATGTTGCGCATCAGGGCGCGCTCGAACAACGAACGATTGCCGCCCTTGAGGCCGACCTCGTGGTAATGAACGATGAAGGAGTCGCGAACGGTCATCGAGTAGGAACGGTAGACGGCGCGCGGAGCAGCCTCAAGTCATGCTGCGCGAGCAGCCTGGGCTCACAGGGCGCACCCGCCGGTCCCGACCCGTCGCGTTCTGCCTCCTGCCTTCGACAACGCACGGAAGATCTCCGTTTCGGTGAGGGCGTATGACTCCTCCTTGTTCTGAGCGCTGGCGGCGAAGACCATCCCTCGCACGTCGCCGCGCTCGTCGACGAAGGGGCCGCCGGAGTTGCCCTGGATGACGCGCGCGCGGAGCACATAGATCTCGCGGCTCACGCGGCGCTTGGAGTAGATGTCGTAGCCGACCGCCTCGGTCCGGGCGCGCACGCGCGCCACCGAGATCTTCCGGTCGCCGCCGCCGGGATAGCCGATGGCCGCGCCGTCGGTGCCGCGGGTCGCAGCATCGCCGCGGACCGGCAGCAACGCGTTGGGGAGTCCCGGCACTCGCAGGACGGCGATGTCGGTGTTGGAGTCGAGATAGATCACCGTCGCCGGGAACCGTCGCCCGCCGCCGTCGGTCGCCTGCAGGACCGTGGTGGCCTTCGTCCCGGCGACCACGTGAGCGGCCGTGACGACGAGGTCGTCTCGAGCGGGGAAGCCACTGCCGTCCACGCGCCCGCCGCAGCCGCTGCTCTCGATCTTGAACGTCAGCCGGGCGGCAGCCCTGATGGCTCGGTTGCGTGCGAGTGAGGCGGGCGCGGGATCGACGCCGGGGGCAAGGGATGGGTTGAGCTGGGCGAAAACGTCGGGGAACCCGGTGTGGCTGAACAGGTTGCCGAGCACCGCGGTGATCTCGGGGGGATCCGACAGCACCGCGTACTCGAAGGCGATCACCTTCGACTCCTTGACCGCAGCGCCGACCCACTCGATGCGCTTGAGCGATGGCGCTGCGAGCCACACGGTCAACAACAGGATGAGGCCGGCCAGCACCGAGCCGATCACACGGTCGGGCCTGCGCACGGTGTCGCCGGCCACCTTCCGCACGAACCTCGCGCCGATGATGGCGACGATCGCCTCGATGATGAATGCGATCACGAGGAACCCGATGAACCCCGCGACCGACTTCGAAGGGCCGCGGAAGTTGAACTGTCGCACCAAGGGCGGCGCCGCGTAGAGACCGACGAAGAAACCGACCAGGAAACCGCCCCAGGAGAACGCCTGCATGATCGCGCCGCGGCGGTACCCGTTGAGGACCGTGAGCCCGAGCATGCCCAGGATCACGAAGTCGAGCCAGCTCACCCTGCGGCCCCTCCGTCCGGTGCGTAGGTGGTTACTTAGAGACCTTCGGTGCCGGACGTCCGGGCTGGAGATCCGGGTAGTGAGAACGCTTGGGAACCATCACCTTGCGGCGGAAGTAAAGCACCTCGGTGCCGTCTTGGTTGTATCCGTGCGTCTCGACGGTCACGATCCCGCGATCGGGCTTCGATCCCGATTCCTTCTTGTCGAGCACCGTGGTCTGTGCGTACAGCGTGTCGCCGTGGAAGAACGGGCTGGTGTGCTTCAGGGACTCGACCTCAAGGTTGGCGATCGCGCGCCCGGACACGTCGGGGACGCTCATGCCGAGCGCGATCGAATAGACCAGGTTGCCGACGACGACGTTGCGCTTGAAATGCGTCTGGGTCTCTGCGTAATGCGCATTGGTGTGCAACGGATGGTGGTTCATCGTGATCATGCAGAAGAGGTGATCGTCGTACTCGGTGATCGTCTTGCCGGGCCAATGTTTGTAGACGTCACCCACCTCGAACTCCTCGAAGAACCGCCCGAACTCGCGCGCCTCGCCCATCGTGATCCGTCCTCCTGGGTGCGTTGAGACTGCTTGTGTATCAGATGCGTGTTGGCGGCGCGTATCAGGCGAGCAGCGGGAACTTGTCGGCGAGCGGACCGAGGTAGTCGCGCTCGGCATCGGTCAGCGGTGCGCGCCCGGTGCCGGTGAGCGCGAAGCGCAGATCGTCCATGCCGACCGGACGCAGGTCGGTGCCCAGCAATCCTCGCAGGACGTCGGCGGTGCCCTCTAGCGCGGCGGCGTCGGGATGCGGCGATTGGCCCAGCGCGTCGTCGAGATCGAGGTGGTGGATCGTGACCTCAACCAGCCTCGTGCGCAAGTACTCCGACAGGCGCATCAGCCCGAAGAGCGACGGAAGCACAGGGTCGTCGGACAGCGTGCGGCGCGCGCCCTGCAACGCTTTCACCCAGTCGGTATCCCAGGCCTTGACCAGCTCGGTGGTCGTCGCGAACTCCCCCGCGGCGTCCTGCGCGCGCTGCACCACGCCCGGCGCGATCGCAGCCGCGTCGTACTGGAAGTAAGTCACGCCGTCCTTCTCGGGCTCTTCGTCGGACGGTTCGGACCCAAGCATGTCGATCACCCGCGCGCTCCCGCGCCAGACGTGGGCGACGAGCTCCTTCACGCGCATCGGATCGCAGCGCGTCGGGGTCTCCCACTCCTTCGGCGTGAGTTTGTGCAGCGCCTTGCCGACGTTGCCGACCTCGCGCGCCAGCGCCTCGACGACGTTGATCATCCGACCTTGTAGCGCTCGAGCAGGTTCTTCGCGATGACCGTCTTCTGGATCTCGGAGGTTCCCTCGCCGATCAGGAAGAAGGGTGCGTCGCGGATGAGCCGCTCGACGGTGTACTCCTTGGAGTAGCCGTAGCCGCCGTGGATGCGCACCGCCGCGATGCAGACCTCCATGCACATCTCGGACGCGAACAGCTTGGCCATGCCTGCTTCCAGATCGGTGCGCTTGCCTTCGTCCTTCATGACCGCTGCGTTGAGCATCAGCAGCCGCGCCGCTTCGATCTTGGTCGCCATCTCGGCCAGATGTGCTTGGATCTGTTGGTGCTGGGAGATCGGCTTGCCGAACGTCTCGCGTCCCTGGGCATAGCGGATGGCTTCCTCGAAGGCGCGCTGGGCCACGCCGATCGCGCGGGCGGCAACATTGACGCGGCCCACCTCGATCCCCGCCATGTTCTGGATGAAGCCCTGACCTTCGGAGCCCCCGAGCAGGTTCGACGCCGGCACGCGCGCGTCGTCGAACGCGATCTCGACGGTCTCGAGCCCTTTGTAGCCGAGCTTCTCGATGTTCTTGCCGACGATCACGCCGCCGGTCCGCTCGGCGCCGGCGTCCTTCTCGACGATGAACATCGACATGCCCTTATAGGGCGGGTCGGTCTCGGCGGTCTTGGTCAGCGTCATGCAGATGCCCGCGCGCACCCCGTTGGTGACCCACATCTTCTGCCCGTTGATGACGTAGTCGTCACCGTCCCTGACGGCGCGCGTCTTGATGCGCTGTACGTCACTTCCGGCGTGCGGCTCGCTCATCAGCAGCGCGGCGCGCGGGTTGCCCGTCACCATCTGGGGCAGGAAACGCTGCTTCTGCTCGGGGGTGCCGAAAGACTTGATGAGCCAGGTCGCCATGGTGTGCGTGTTGAGGATCCCCGACAGCGACATCCATCCCCGAGCAAGCTCCGTGACGGTCAGCGCGTAGGTGATCAGCGGCATCCCGAGACCGCCGTACTCCTCGGGCACCATCATCCCGAACAGACCCATCTCCTTCATCTGCTCGACGATCTTCTCGGGATACTCGTCGGCGTGCTCCATCTCGTCGGCGACGGGGATGACCTCGCGTTCGACGAACTCCCGAACGGTATCGATGATGAGCTTCTGGTTTTCGGTCAGCTCGATGAGGGGCATCGGGACTCCTTGGGCCGGGTGTACCGAGGCAGTATTTCCGGGGGCGAGACAGGCCGCAAACCGCGCCCAGTCAGTCGCGCTCTCGATCGGCGCATCACGGCCGAAGACGTACCTCATCGCCTTCTGGCGAACTGCGGCCGACGCGAAGGCGTTCGCAGCCTCGCCCGAGCACCGAGCCGCGGTTCGTGACCTGTACAAGCACCGGTGGCAGTACAGCCACTTCTCGGCGATCTGGGAGATGAGCACGAACCACGGCCGCGTGATCT
This sequence comes from Actinomycetota bacterium, assembly GCA_046716205.1. GTDB lineage: Bacteria > Actinomycetota > AC-67 > AC-67 > AC-67 > JBKJXT01. The sequence continues at coordinate 1,663 of JBKJXT010000485.1, read as the reverse complement.
TCTGCGATCAGCGCGAGGGCGTGACGCCGGCATCCGAAGGCGTATGCAACACCTGCGGGACGGAGCTGGCCGACGTCTACCGGACGACCGCGCCCGTCGCGGTGCCTTGACTCATCGCTTCTTGCGCATGATCTCGGGGTGACGCCGCCAGTAGTGGATACGCACCGCCGCGCCGAGTGACATGTCGGCGGCCTTCGGACGGATGCGCGCGCCGCAGGCGTTGCAGACACAGGATCGCGCCATCGGGGTTCCTCCTCTTATCGAGGGGAAGGCGATCGAGAAGCTACACGAGGGTACCGACAGCAACCCCTCGGCCCTCAGCTGATCGGCGCGTACACCTCGGTACGGAGCTTCGACGGGTCGTCCATGTCCGCAGTCGAATCCAGGTAGGACTCCCATTGCGGGCCCGCGTGTTCGCGGCCGTTCGCATCGATCCACGCGTACACCTCATCGTGGACCTCTCCCAGCCCGTCGTAGGCCCCGACGTGGAGCTTGAACGCGTACTCACCCGCCGGGATGTCGCTGGGCGTCACGTCGCCCGACGGCGCGAGGTGCACTTTCACCGGTACGCCGATCTCGAGGTCCACCTCTTCGTGGGTGAACGCGAAGTAGCGCCCGAACGGCGGTCCGGCGATGTCGGCGTCCACCCCGGTGAGGTAGGCGAACACTTTGGGGAGATCCCGTCCGAACGCCTCGCCCAGCTCGTGCGGCGCGATGACCGATCGCACCACCATCGTCAGCTGGCGCTCCAACGAGCGAACCTCGACCGTCATGCGTTCAAGAAGTCTTCGACCTTCTTGACCCGCGTCATGCCGCCGGCCGCGCCGCGCGCCGCAACCTGCTCGGCCATCTTGCGCGACGCCTCGTCGATCATCTCCTTGCCGAACATGACCGCACCAACGCCCTCGACCTCGGTCACGTACCTGTAGTGCTCGAGGATCGCCTCCGCCTTGTCGAACTCCTCCTGCGTCGGGCTGAAGACCTCGTTGAGGATCTGCACCTGGTCCGGATGGAGCGCCCACTTGCCGTCGTAGCCCAGCGCTCGCGCGCGCATCGCCGCCGCGCGGAAGCCCTCGAGGTCGCGGATCAACAGGTACGGTCCGTCGATCACCTGCAGGTTGCGGGCGCGCGCTGCGATGTTGATGTGCGTGAGCACGTAGTGCCAGTGATCCAGACCCTCGTAGCCAGGGATCGGCGCGCCGGCGGTGACCGTCGGCAGCCCGAGCGACGCGCTCATGTCCGCCGGGCCGAGGATCAGGTTCTCGATGCGATCGGACGCGCCGGCGATGGCGGTGATGTTCTGCAACCCCAGTGCCGTCTCGATCTGCACCTCGAGGCCCATGCGTTTGGAGGACCCGTTCGTCTCTTCGATCATGCGCAACAAGTCTGCGACGAAGGTCACGTCGTTGGGCGTCTCGACCTTGGGGATCATGATGCAGTCGAGCTGCTCGCCCGCCGCCTCGACCACCTCGATGATGTCGCGGTAGCACCACTTGGTGTAGACGCCGTTGACCCGCAGGACCTTCGTCGGCGCCTGGAACGTCGAGTTCTTCAGCGCGTCGATGATGTTGCCGCGCGCGGATTCCTTCTCCTTCGGCGCTACGGAGTCCTCGAGGTCGAAGAAGACCTGATCCGCGGGAAGGCCAGCGGCCTTGGTGAGGAA
>JBKJXT010000484.1:0-3602 GCA_046716205.1 Actinomycetota bacterium | reverse complement strand
CATCGAGAGCGTGTCCGATGACGAGGTCCGCGAGGGGATCGGCTTGCTGGCCCGGACCGAAGGGGTCTTCACCGAGACAGCCGGCGGCGTCACGATCGCGACCCTGAAGAAGCTCGCAGCCGCCGGTATCGTGAAGCCCGAAGAGCGCACGGTGGCGTTGATCACCGGCGACGGCCTCAAGACGATCGAGGCTGTGACGGAGATGGCGAGGCCCACGATGACGATCGCGCCGAAGCTGGAAGCATTCGCCGCGAAGCTCGAGGAGGCACAGTGACCGCGACCGTACGCATCCCCACGCCGCTTCGCACCATGACCAACGGCGTGTCGGAGACCTCCGTCGACGCGACCACCGTCCGCGAGATGATCGACGCGCTCGAAGGTCAGTTCCCGGGTATGCGCGCTCGACTGTGCGAGGACGATGGCAACGTGCGTCGCTTCGTCAACGTGTTCGTCGGCGACGAAGACATCCGCTTCCTGCAAGGCCTCGACACACCTATCCCTGCAGGCACGCAGATCTCGATCATCCCCGCCGTCGCCGGGGGCTGATCCTCGCGCCGTGGCGCGCGAGTGGGTCCTGGGCTACCATTTCTGCAGGTCAGGAGGCCCCGCTGTGGCGGCATTCAAATTCTCTCTGCGAACGGAATATGGCGTGCGCGCGCTCATGGAGCTCGCCGGGCGCCGCGAGGATGGCTACATCCCGGCGCGCTCTTTGGCGAAGTCACAAGCGATCCCGCTGCGCTTCCTCGAGCACCAACTCGCGGCGTTGCACAAGGCAGGCATCGTTGACTCTCAGCGTGGCGCGGCCGGCGGCGTGATGCTGGCGCGCGACGCGAGTGAGATCCGCATCTCGGATGTGATCGATGTGCTGGAGGGTCCGCTCGCGCCGATGTACTGCCTCGAACACGACGGCGACTGCGAGAAGTCGCACGCGTGCTCACTCCAAGAGTTGTGGATGCGTGTCGAGAACGCGGTGCGTTCTGTTCTGATGGACACGACACTTGCCGATCTCACGTCGCGTCATCGCGAGCTGCAACCGTTGCTGTGGCCGACGATCGTCACGCGCGCATCAGACGACGACTGATCGATGCGCTCCAGAGGGCGCATGTCGGGCAGGGAAAAAAAACTCCCTGAATCCTTGAACACCCCTTACTTCACAACTACACTCGCTTCTTGTGTGTGGCGCTTCACAAGTTGTGAGGCGTGAAGTCTTCGAAGGAGGTGTGGCCTAGTGCCGCCAGCGAAGAAGGCAGCGCGCAAGCCGGCTGCAAAGAAGAAGACGACGGCGCGCAAGACCGCCGCTCGTAAGCCGGCTGCAAAGAAGACAGCGGCGAAGAAGACGACGGCTCGTAAGCCGGCAGCCAAGAAGAAGGCTGCGAAGAAGAAGACGACGGCTCGCAAGCCGGCCGCGAAGAAGACCGCAGCAAAGAAGACGGCCCGCAAGCCGGCCGCCAAGAAGAAGACCGCAGCCCGCAAGCCCGCAGCGAAGAAGGCAGCCCCTCGCAAGAAGGCTGCTGCTGCTCGCAAGCCCGCTGCTCGCAAGACAACCGCGAAGCGTCGTACGACGAAGCGCACTGCAAAGAAGAAGTAAGACGCCAGCGGCGTATGCGTGAAGAGGCCCGAAGGGGCCTCTTTGCTTTCCCGGGCTTGTTAGTCTTCCCCGTCGTGCGCGACAGCTTGAGAGCGTTGACCGACGAGATCGTGGTCTGCACGCTGTGCCCGCGGCTGGTCGCCTGGCGTGAGTCGGTCGCCGTCGATCCGCCTGTTCGTTACCGAGGGCAGAGCTACTGGGCGCGCCCGATACCGGGCTTCGGCGACCCGCGTGCCTCGCTCGTCATCGTCGGACTCGCGCCGGCGGCACACGGTGGCAATCGAACCGGTCGCGTCTTCACGGGCGATCGATCCGGCGACTGGCTGTTCCGAGCGCTTCATCGGGCAGGGTTCGCGACCCAGCCGACGTCGATCTCCGCCGACGACGGGCTGAAGCTGCGGGGAGCCTACGTGCTTGCGATGGTGCGGTGCGCGCCGCCGGACAACAAGCCCACCACGCAAGAACGCGACACCTGCTTCGGGTACGCGCTGCGCGAGATGCGGCTACTGCCAAACGCGCGCGCCGTGCTCGCGCTCGGGTCCTTCGCGTGGGACGGCGCGCTGCGCACGATGGCGGCGCTCGGGCACGAGGTCCCCCGGCCGCGTCCACGCTTCGGTCACGCGGCCGTCGCGCAGGTCGGTCCATACACCCTCGTCGGCTCGTACCACCCGAGCCAGCAGAACACCTTCACCGGCACGCTGACCGAAGAGATGTTCGATCATGCGGTCGCGGTCGCGGCCGAGGTATGAGGCAGCGCTTCATCATCGAGTGCGAGGGCGCGCAGCATGCCCTCGAGCTCGCCGGCGATGATCTGAGGATGCTCGAGCACGACGTCGAGTCCGAGCAGATCCTGGTTGCGATGGGCGCGCGGACCCCGTGCTGTATCCGTGCGGTCGATGCGTGGTCCAACTACGTTCCCAGCGACGAGGACCCCCGGCACTTGATCGCCGTCGCCGATCTGACGTTGCTGAGCGAGCGCGGGCGCGAGCAGGTACGGCGCCAGGTCGAGTTCGCCGAGTCTCACGTCGAGGTGATGGCCAAGCAGCGCACCCGCAGCAGCGAGCTGTGGGCGCGCAAGCGTCAGAAGGCGCTGGCGGTCGAGCGCTTCTCCGCGATGCTGAGCCTGCCGGAGGAGCTTCGCCGGCGCTGGCTTGAGCGCTACCTGCGCGAGGCGGAACGCACCTGGACCTCCAGCCCCGAAGGCAACGACGCCCCGATCGATCTGCTGCTGATGCTGGCATGCGAGCGGTCGCTCGCGAGCCTCGGAGGGCGCGAGGACCGCAAGCTGTGGTGGAAACCCGTTGCCCCCGGTGCGCGACCGAGCCTCGCGGGGGAGGCCGCGCACGCGCCCGGGGTGATGATGGTCGGCGTTCCGGTGCGGTGGCTGCGCGAACGTTGGTTGCCCGGTCGAGACCTCCAGGGGGGCCATGTCCTCCTGGACGATGGGATCCTGCTGGACTTCGACGACGCGGGGCAGCCGCTGCTGCGCTCGGGATAACGACGCTCGGCGAGATACGCGCGGGGCGTACGATGACACGACAACAACGACCAGGAGCCGCGGATGAGTACTGCGATCGAGGCGCTCGGCGTTGCCGTCGCTGCCCGCACGCCCGTGCTGCTGTGGGGCGCGCCCGGCACCGGCAAGACCTCCGCGATCCGCGCGATGGCCGACGCGATGGGGTGGCCGTGCGAGACGGTCATCGCCGCGATCCGCGAGCCGAGCGACTTCGCCGGACTGCCGATCGTCTACGAGGGGGGCGTGCGCTTCGCTCCGCCGCGGTGGGCGCACAACCTCGAGGTCGCCGGACGCGGCGTCCTGTTCCTCGACGAGATCTCGACCGCGCCGCCCGCGGTGCAAGCCGCACTGCTGCGCGTCGTGCTCGAGCGGATCGTCGGCGATCTTCGCCTGCCCGACGACGTCGTGGTCGTCGCGGCGGCGAACCCGCCTGAGCAAGCCGCCGACGGATGGGATCTGAGCGCCCCGCTGGCCAACCGGTTCTGCCACCTCGACTGG
>JBKJXT010000483.1:0-5925 GCA_046716205.1 Actinomycetota bacterium | reverse complement strand
CATCTGGGGTTCTTCGATCCTCGTGCTGTGCTGCGCGGAGGCGTCACGACCGCGCGGGATCTCGGGTGGCCGCTGGCCGACGTCCGCGCGTTGGCGACCGGCGACGGACCGACGCTCCTGTACGCGGGGCCAATCCTCACTGCGCGAGGCGGGTATCCCACCAAGGCCGGATGGGCGCCGCGGGGAACCGGGCTGGAGGTGCGCGACGAGGCCGAGGCCACCGATGCGGTCGCGCTCCTCGCCGACGCCGGTGTCAGCGTGATCAAGGTCGCCCAAGCGGGGGAGCGCCGCGCGCTCTCACCCGAGGTGCTGCGCGCGATCACCGACGCTGCGCACGGTCGCGGCCTGCGCGTCACCTCGCACTGCGGCGCGCTGGCCGAGCTCGAGACCGCGCTTGCCGCCGGGGTAGACGAGCTTGCGCACGGGTTGTGGAGCGACGAGCGCATCCCCGACGAGACGATCGTGGCGCTGGTGGCCGGCGGCATGACGATCGTCCCGACGCTGCACATCGACCCGCGCCCGTCACGCATCGACAACCTGGCGCGATTCCTCGATGCCGGAGGACGCGTCGTGTACGGAACCGACATGGGGAACCGGCCTGTGCCGGGTGGCATCGATGTCGAGGAGCTGAAGCTGATGATGCGCGCCGGGATGTCCGCGACGGCCGCGCTCGCATCGGCGACCTCGGGTGCCGCCACTTACTTGGAACTCGACGACCGAGGGCGCGTCGCGCCGGGCGCGCTCGCGGACCTGGTGCTCGTAGACGGCAACCCGATCGAGGACATCGAGGTGCTCGCGCGCCCTCGACTGGTCCTGAAGGCAGGGCGCGCCGCATGATCAAGGTCGTCGCGACCGACCTCGACGGGACGCTGTTGCCGACGGCGAAAGCGGTCCCGACGCGCACGCTCGCCGCGCTCGCCGCCGTCCAAGCGCTCGGCGCGCACGTCGTCCCGGTCACCGCGCGCTCGCCTCGCACGACGGTTCCGATCATGGAGGAGTTCGGGATCGAGGGGTTCGCGGTCTGTGGGAGCGGCTCGCTGATCTACGACGCACGGGAAGGCCGGATCGTCGAGCGTCGTCCCTTGGACACCTCGGTCGCCTCGCAGATCATCGAAGCGTTGCGCCGGGCCGTACCCGGCGTGATGTTCGCCGCCGAGCGCGATCTGCATTTCTTCCGCGAGCCCACGTTCGAGTCCCCGGTCGTTCCAATGTTGGAGACCGACGCGCTCGACATCGTGGCCGACCCGGTCACCAAGCTGATCGCGCGTCACCCCGATCACCTCGACGGCGCGTTCCTCAACGTCGTGTCGTCGGTCGCTGCGGGGGTCAGTGTCGATGTTACGGTCGCCCACTCGGGTGGGTCGTGGATCGAGATCCTGGCAACCGGCGTGTCGAAGGCTTCCGCGCTCGCGTCGCTGTGCGAGCGCCTGGGCGTCGTGCAGCACGAGGTCGTGGCGTTCGGCGACCTCATGATCGACGTGCCCATGCTGGAGTGGGCTGGACTCGGCGTGGCGATGGGCAACGCGAGCGCGGAGGTCCAGGCGGCGGCCGACGAGGTGACATCGACCAACGACGCTGAAGGAGTCGCGGCGATGCTCGAGCGGCTGCTGGCGTCGAACCGGTTCGAGGCGGCGAGCGCTCAGTTCATCCGCGGGTCGAGCGGGTAGCTCGCGAGCCAGCTCATCCGCCCGGGCTGGCGGCGCAGCACCGTCTCCCACGCGCGTGCAGCGCCCAGCTCGAAGAGGTCCGCGGCGCTCCCGTCGCACACCTGCCATGCCCCTTGCTCGATCTCGGCCTCAAGCTGGTCCGCACCCCAGCCGGCGTAGCCGATGAAGACCCGCACCGCCCCGACGTACGCGGCGGTGATCGCAGGGTCGGCCTCGAGGTTCACCGCGACGATCCCGTCTGTGATCGGTGTGATCTCCTCGCCGAACGACTCGGCACGAGGAGACGCCAGACAGATCGCCGAGTCCTTGGAGACCGGCCCACCCTCGGACAGCATCGCGTCGCCGAACACTTCGCTCCAGCGCTCCAACAGGTCGCGCGCCGGAAGCTCCAGCGGCCGGTTGATGATGACGCCGAGGGCACCTTCGTCGTTGTGCTCGATCATGAAGACGATCGAGCGCAGGAAGTTCACGTCCTGAAGGATCGGCATAGAGATCAGCAACCGTCCCTTGATGCTCATGCGTCCATCACCGTTTCATCGCATGGTGGCGAGCGTTTCGAACAGCGTGTCGATCTCGGTGGTCGTATTGAAGAAGTGGGGCGCGATCCGCAGGCCGCCGGCGCGCTCGTCGATGACGACGTTGCGCTCCAGTAGCGCGCGGAAGACCGCTTTCGAGTCGGGGATCAGCGCGCGGATGAACCCGCCGCGATCATTCGCCGATGCCGGTGACATCACGGTCAGCCCGGCGCCGACGGCGCGCTCGTAGGCATAGGAGCACAGTTCCAGCTGGCGGGCGCGCACGTTCTCGACGCCGAACTCGGTGATGATCTCCAGCCCGCCGAGCGCGAGGTAGGCGACGGGCCCGGCCGTCGTGCCGGTCTCGAACCGGGTCGCGTCATCGGCGAGGTCGCGCTCGCCGGAGAAGTAGGAGGCCGGCTTCTGTGCCCACCATCCGGTGACCTGTGACTCGAAACGTCCGATCAGATCCTCGCGCACCGCGAGGAACGACAACCCGCCGCCACCCAGCAGCCACTTCAGGACGCCCGTCGCGTAGAAGTCCGCACCGTCCGCCCACACGTCGATCGGGACACACCCGGCGCCGTGGAAGTCGTCGACGAGCACGTAGGCACCAACCTCGTGGGCGCGGCGCGCGATCGCCGGCAGGTCGAGGATGGCGCTGGACTGGTACAGCACCCGGTTCACCTGCACGAGCTGGGTCCGCTCGTCGATCGCGGCGATGATGTCCTCGGTCTCGATCGTGATCCCGTCTCGCGATGGCACGGTGACGACCTCGATCCCACGGCGCGCCTGGGCTTTCCAGACGTGATGGTCGGTGGGGAAGTCGAGCTCGGTGATCACGACCCGAGGACGCTCGCGATAGTCGAACAGCGAGGCGACGATCGACAGGGCGACGGAGATGTTGGGCGCGAGTGCGATCTCGTGCGCGCGCGCGCCGATCATCTGCGAGAACAGCGCTCGGATCCGGTCGTAGGTGGGGAAGATGTTCTCGAACCACACCACATCGGGGGAGCCCGCCGTCTGCCACAGGTCGAGGAAGCTCTCGGCGTAGCGGCGCGACCGGTTCGACAGCGGTCCCAGCGAGGCGGAGATCAGATACGTCTGCCGCTTCAGGACGGGGAACTCGTCCCGATACGACAGGGCTCGCGCCTCGAGGTCGTTCATGCCGACAGGAGTCGCTGGACGAGTTCACGCGCGCCCGGCGGCGCGCCGACACTCATACGCAGCTGTGAGACATCGGTCTCGAAGTCGAAGGTGAAGAACGTGCAGCATCGCGACTCGAGCGCCGCGAGATGGCGAGCCGCAACCACGTCACGTTCCTCGAACGTGAGCATCGCGCCGGCGTCGGTCCATGTAACCGCGACGGCCCGGGATACGAGCGCCCGCCATTGCTGTAGGCGCGCGCCCTGCTCGCCGGCCGGCAGCGAGCACGCGATCAGCGGCAACTCACGACGTTCAGCCATGCGTCGACACGCCTCCATCCACCGGGATCACCGCGCCCGTCAGGTACGCGCCCGCGCGAGAGGAAAGGTAGATCGCCGTTCCGGCGACGTCGTCGCCGCGTCCCTCGCGCCGCAGCGGGACGTTCTGCACCACCATGTCGGTTGTTTCCGAGTCCGCGAACAGTGCTTTCGTCATCTGGCTGGGGAACAGCCCCGGCGCGATCGCGTTGACGGTGATGTTGTCCGGCGCGACTTTGTGCGCGATGTGCCGTGTCAGCATGTGCACGCCGGCCTTCGCAGCCGAATACGAGAAGTTCTCGAAGAACGGCACCCGGATCCCGTCGATGGACCCGATGTTGATGACGCGCGCCGGGTCCTGGTGCGTTGCGGCTTTGCGCAGCAGCGGCAGGAACTTCGCGGTGAGGTAGAAGAGCCCCTTCACGTTGAGGTTCCATACCTTGTCGAACCCAAGCTCCGGGAAGTCCTCCAGCGGAGCGCCCCACGCGGCACCGGCGTTGTTCACCAAGATGTTCAGATGATCCTCTCGCGAGGAAACCTCGTCGACGAGGCGCTGGATGCCCTCCATCGTCGAGAGGTCGGCCGGAACGCTGCTGCAGCCTCCACCGAGCTCGGCCGCGACGGCGTCGCAGACCTCGGCCTTGCGCGAGGAGATGTAGACACGCGCGCCCGCCTCGACGAACCCACGCGCGATCATCTCGCCGATCCCGCGCGACCCGCCCGTGACGACCGCAACCTTGCCTTGGATCGAGAACAGCTCGCTCATAGGTCAGTCTCCTTGAGTTGCGCAGTGTACGGGCCTCGCCCGGTGACCACCGCCGCGCCACAGCGCGCGCCGACGGCGACCGCATCGGCGGGTGCATCGCCGCGGGCGAGAGCGAACGCGACGCCGCCGGCGAAGCTATCGCCGCACCCGTACGCGTCGACGACCGGTTCGAGCGGCACCACCGGCTGGTAGCGCTGGGACCTCTCGCCCTGGACCGCGAACATCCCGCCCGCCTGGCCGGCCGTTCGCACGACCAGGCGCGGCACCGGATCGATGTCCCCGGGCTCGTAGCGCTCCGCCGGGTCGAGTCCGCTGCCGACCAAAGCGTCGATCTCGACACCTGCGTCGGCGAGCAACGGAACGATACGCGACGTCGCGGTCAACACACGCGCCTTCCGCGCGCGCCGCACGGTCGCCACATCGGCCGCCGTGATGAACACGACATCGGCCTCGTCGAGCAGTTCCCATGGCAGGCGGTCGGACGCAGACGGCCCGAGGCGCTCGCCGAGCACCGTGATCGTGCGCTCGGTGCCCCCGATGTGCGTGATGGCGCGCCGTTGGCGCTCGGGCACGAAGACCGCATGCACATCGAGGCCGAGCTCGACGAGCTCAGCGTGCGCGCGATGCCCTCGACCGTCGTCGCCGAGCGCGGTGAAGAATGCGCATCCACCCGCCAGCTTCGCGAGCTGGACGGCGGACACCGCGCCGCCACCACCCGGTTCTTCCCACGCGTCGATCGCATGCACGATCTGGCCTTCGGTCGGTAGCGCCGGGACGCGGACGAAGTCGATCCACTCAACGTGCCCGACCACCGCTGCGCGCATGACACAACGCTACCGCCTCATCGCGACCTCCCGTCCGCCGCCTGCAACCTCCGCAGCCGCATGCTCCACCGCGCGATGGGTCCGCCGCCGGCGATGGACTGAGCGAACGTCCCCTCGCAGGCCTCGATCGTGATCTTGGAGCGCTGACGCGTGAGCCACGCGGCTACCAGGCGAGGCTCATCCTCGTGCCCGTCCGCCTCGCAGGCCAGCGAGCGGCCGTCGACCGCCTCGAGGAACCCATCAACGATCGTGAGCACATGGTCCCCGGCGCGCACCACGATGCGACCGGCGCGAACCAGCGCTTCGATCGAGCGTGCCGTGCGTACCGACTCGACCAGCGATGCCAGTCGGTCGCGTGTCGCAGCCGCCTCCTCGTAGCGCGCGAGGCCTGACAGCCGGTCGATCCGTGCGCCGAGCACCTCGAGCACACCGGAAGGATCCAGTGCGAGCGCCTCTTGCGCCGGCACGGCGAGCGCCGCGTAGGCGTCGGGATCGACGGGCGTCTCGCACGGCGCGGGACAACGGCCGATCTGCCCACGGACGCACGGCGCGGCGCGCGTCTTTGCGGTGATGCGCATCGTGCAGGTCCGGATGTCGGTGGCTTCCTCGAGCGCCTCCCGGATCGCGGTGGCGGTCCTCGACGAGAGGGGGCCGAGTGCGCCGGGCACGGGCGCGCGGCCGGAAGCGAGC
>JBKJXT010000482.1:0-3993 GCA_046716205.1 Actinomycetota bacterium | reverse complement strand
GTTCAGGAAGATGCGGCAAGTCCTCAGGTTCCTCTGCTGCTGAACGGCCCTGCTGCCGCCTTTGACGTCACCTACGACAGGGCTTCAGCCAGTGACGCGTTCCATCTCCTTTATCGTGGGGCCGGAGAGAGCGTCTTCAGCATCGCCTCTCTCCATGTGGCGCGCTCCGTCGACGGGTTGACTTGGTCGCGGACGTGTTCGCCGGTCACCGCCCAGTGCAGTATCCAGCAGGCATTCAATGCTCCACCCGTGATCACTGGCGAAGCGTCGACTGGATTTCTGCGGGGGTCTGAGGGCCCGACGGACGTGATCTTCCAGCCGACAGGCTCCTTCAACACGTTGAACTGCACCACCCTCGATCCGTGGACGTGTCGTTGGGTGATGCTCTATCACTCGACTGACGGCACACGGGACTTCGTCGCCATTGCAGGGTCTGGCGACGGTCTGACATGGGGCGGACACGCCGAACCACTATTAGCGCCCGGTGGCGCGGGTTCGTGGGATGAGAGTGCAGCGACTCTCGGGCGTGTCAGCCAGCGCCTTCGCGACGGAACCTACGTGATGCATTACGGAGGATCACGGAAGGATACCCTGGGAACCTTCGGTACCCCGGGATCCTTCTGGGAAGGTGGCGCAGCCACATCCCCGAACGGGCTGTCGTGGACGAAACTCTCGGCCAATCCCACCGTTCGAGCGTCGCTATTTGAGGAGTTCGTCGACTCGCAATCCGTAAGTGTGCTCAATCTTCATGTCGCGCATGAAGGGGTTCGGGTAGATGCCCAAGGCAACCGCTACTGGATGGGCGATGCGACGTTCAACGGCGCTTCTCATTCCAGGGTGTACCTCACAACCGTCGATTCGTCCGGGGGCCGTGACACCTTCCTCGCTTATACGAACCCGGCACCCACTCAGGCGCCGGCGATACGAGTGTCGTCACCAGTCGGTCCCTTCGTCGCAGATGCATCCCCTGCGCTCGAGGTGTTCGTGACCGATACACTTGGCACGAACATAGGCGTCGACGCGCGCACGACTCGACTCTGGATCGATGGGACACCCCTTCAGGATGGTTGGACGTTCGAATCGTCACTTGTGACAGCCCTGCAATTCCCCGCCCTGAGGTTGTATCGTCCTCACCTGCCTCCGTTAACCGACGGGTCGCACGAGATGATTGTCAAGATCAAGGACCGGGACGGCAATGAGTCCACGGAGAGTGTCCAATTCGTTGTCGATCTTCTGCCTCCACGTTCCACGATCCAGACGTCGCCGACTGCGCCTGCGCTCGGCTTCCCTGTCGGCCTGGGGCCATTCACTGGCGTCACGATCGAGGGACAAGAGTCTCCTCCGGCTGGCACGGGGCTCACCCGCATCACCGCAACGATTACCGATCCGCTGGGCGAGAAGACCGTCCATAACCTCGCCGATCGGCATGTTCAACGGCTGAGTCAGAGGGAGTGGCGTTGGAGATGGGTGCCACCCCCGACCGTTTTCGTCGTCCCGGGCGAGTACTCGCTCACTTTCTCGGGCCAGGACTTCGCCGGGCACACTGAGCAGGTCACACCCGAGAACACCGTCCGCATCCTCGTCGTCTGAGGTCGGAGCTAAGGACTTCGATGGGTTTGGTCCCTCCTGGATTGGACAGAATGTCCTAAACCTCGGATGCTGGTCAAGTGTCCGAGCCACCCGTCTCCGAACACCATTACCTGTCGTCGATATACCCGGAGTCGAGTCGCTTATCTGGGCCACGGGATGTCCGTGCCTTTCGCGCCGCTCGCTTCGCCTTTGTTGTTTCGCTCGGAAGCGTCGCACCGACGTCGCCGTCCGGAGGGGAGTTCGGGCCCAGGCTGGAGACTTGTGGTCTCGTCGAGCCTAACCCGTCGAGTTGGCGAAGCTCCTGCCCTGCGGCCAAGAGATGCTCGGCGGCTTTCTCAAGGCCAGCCTCCATGCAGTCGTGTCGGCATCTACTCGCCAGTGCGATCGCAAATAGAAGGTCCGCTTCGAATCTGGTCATAAGTATCGGGCCTCAAGGTGTCATCCCATCTTGGGATACAGCAGAAGCGTGACACACAGTGGCCGCCGTGGGCAAACGGACTTCGCGCGCGGATCGAAAGGTCGTCCAGGCGGTTCTCAGGGATCTTCGGATCGAAAGAGGCGCACGTCAGGTCGACATCGCCAGGGTTCTCGGTAGGCATCAATCGTTTGTGAGCAAGTACGAGAGTGGCGAGCGGCGTCTCGATATCCTCGAGGTTCGACAGGTTTGCAACGCGCTGGGCGTGTCCCTGGCCTCGTTCGTCCGTCGTTTGGAACGCGTCCTGAGCTAGCAAGTCGCCGTTGGCCTGCTTCGATCGCATGGTGTGTCGGAGGCTTCAGTTACCTGCTCGCGGCGTTGCTTGCCTGGAGCCTCATCTTCTACATTTCGCCCCCACGGGGTTCACTCTCGCCTCGGCGATCCGCAACCATCGGCGCCTTCGCGCGTATGAAGCGGAGGACCGATGGGGTTCATCGTGCAGCGATCCGCCGGGGTCAGCGGCGGACTCAATCGGGTGACGGCCGCTCTGACTTGAGGGAACGATCGATGACCGACGAGGAGAGATTGCGAGCGGAGATGCAGTTGCGGGTCCTGTGGTCCAGGATGCAGGAACTATCCGAGTTGCCGATCCGACTCTCCGTTCCTAAAGCGAGCGGCGTCTACGTTCTTTGGTCGATCGACCCAAGTACAAATGCCCTCGGGTGCCTCTACGTGGGATCAGCACAGGATCTGTCGCGACGCCTCCTGGACCATCTCTCAGGAGTGTATAGAACACGAGGCATCGGTGCCCTCGAGGACGGGGATGTGGAGTTCCAGTACGCGCCCCTCGAGCCTGCAGACACCCGACGGCACGTTGTCAACCACCTTGTCCGGGAGCTTCGACCGCGAGGTAACCGGAGAACCGGCCTGGGCGTGAACCAAGTCGTGAACCTCCCCGTGCCTCACCGGTGATACGGGGGACAAACTTCATAGTTCCCCGTGTTCGCTTAACTCAAGTCTCTGATGGCCTGAGATCGAGTTCCCGGCTCGACCGAGAGCGTGTGACTCTCCTGCTGCAGCACGAGCTCTCCGAACGCTCCGGCTCGCCCGAGCGATGGTCTGCGTTCTCCGAGAGTCGCCTTCGGAACAAACCTCGGATTGCAGCCTGGCCAGAAGATCGAGCAGGCTCCGGAGATCCGAGGGGATGGTCATAGCGCCTCACCGTTAGCAACGCATCCTATCTTGGGATACCCATGCATCGTGCCAGAGATTGGCGGGTGTGCGCAAGGGGCCCGAGCGGATCAAAGAACAGCAGAAGCTACTTGAGATCCTACGCGAGCGACGATTGGCGGCCGGCTTTCGCCAGGAAGATCTCGCGCGCGCTTTGGGTAGGCCCCAGTCGTTCGTCAGCAAGTACGAGGCTGGAGAGAGGCGCCTCGATGTCCTCGAGCTGCGCGAAGTATGCCGAGCGCTCGGCTTGTCCCTGACGACCTTTGTTCGGGCGCTCGACCGAGCGCTCGGCGAATGAGTCGCATGCCGCCACGTAGGCTTGCGCGCACCAAGCGTGGACTTCGGCAGGTTTGACGTCAACCGGCCGGACACGGACTCCCACAGGTCTCGCGAGTTCCTGTCGGTTGACCGAGTACGGGATCGGTAGCTCTCGCGTTCCGCTCGCCGGAGGCCAAAGGCCGGCATCGAGGAGCATCTCGATCAAGCCAGCCGCCACACCCTCGGGTCAACTTTCTCGCGGGGGTGAATTCGCGGGATCTGCGAAATGAAAGTTCGCCTCGCTCCATCTCGTCCAGGAAGAGGCGGAGTCCTGGGGGGAAAGAGTCGATGCGAGACCGCAGGACAAGCAAGATGAGCTTCCCCCGGTAACCCGGACACCTACGCTGTGCGAGTTCGCTCGCCGGAGAGGAGTCCGAAGTGCCAAGACCACACCCACCGGAGTTCCGACGCAGGGCCGTGCAACTCGCTCGAACAGGTGA
>JBKJXT010000481.1:0-6110 GCA_046716205.1 Actinomycetota bacterium | reverse complement strand
CCCCCCCCCCCCCCCCCCCACGGTCGTTTGGTCAGACGCTGATATCGCGGGCCGACGTCAGGTCGATCGTGAACGTGACGGTCATACCGGCGTCCTTGTTGCGACCGATGTCGGTCGCGGGGAACAGCGACCGGACCAGAGCGAGACCTAAGTTGCCGCGGTGCAGGACCGCGAGCTCAGTGGTAGCGGCGGCGGTGGGCGAGAAGTCGAAACCCTTCCCGCGGTCGATCACACTGAATGTGAGTTCATCGCTCTCGGCGCGCCCGACAACCTCAACCGGAGCATCGGTCGCCGCGTCCATGTGCGCCTTCACCGCATTGGTAACCGTTTCCGAGATCGCGACCTTCACGTCGTCGCAGACGTCGTCGATGCATCCGAAGTGTCTGGCAACGGCCCCCGCGAACAATCGAGCCATCGCGACGAAGCTGGAGTGCGCCGGGATCTCGAGCCTGAACTCGCTCCGTGCCGCATCGGTCGATCCGTCCGTCACGTGCGTCTGCTCATCGCTCTTCATCCCGCGTTCAATGCGCCTTCGAGCGATTCGTGGATGGTGAAGACGTTGTGAAGGCCGGTGACCTCCAACACCCGTAGCACCGGGCGGCTCGAGCACACCAGGCTCATCTCACCCGAACGCTCACGGATCCTGCGCAGCGCGCCGATGAGCACGCCGAGGCCGGTCGAGTCCATGAACGACACGTCTCCAAGATCGACGACGAGACGCTCGTGCCCTTGCTCGATCGACTGTATCAACGCTTCACGAAGCTTCGGAGCGGTGAACATGTCGACCTCGCCGTCGACATCGATCACCGCCCACGTACCCTGATCCCTGCTTTCGACGCTAAGGTCCATGGGCCTATGCCTTTCCCAATCCCTCCCCGTGTCCAGACGCCGGACAAACCGACGTCTTCACACGGAAGGTTCCTTCCTCGGATTGGAAGGGTAATACCCCTCTCATGATGATGGATAAACCACCCTGGGAATCTGAGGCCACCATGGCAGGCGCCTTGCGTCTGGCCGTGCCTGCCCAACCCGAGTTCGTGCATATGCTCCGCGCGCTGGCCTCAGGCGCCGCCGCACGGCTCGATCTCTCCTACGACGAGCTCGAAGACCTGACCCTGGCGGTCTCTGAGGCCTCGGCTTACTTGCTGCGTTTGCAACCCGACGCCCGCGAACTGAAGCTCGAGATCGGGCTCCAAACACACGGCATCGAGGTCACCGTGGCCGTGGACGGCGGATCCAGCCGAACCCCGACCCCCGATCAGGTCGAGTGGATGATGTGGCACGTCCTCGGCGCCCTCACCGGTGGCGCCTCGTTGAGTCAGGAGGATGCCGGGCCGGTCATCCGCTTCGTGAAGGTCAAGGCGGGTTCATGATCGAGCGGAAGCCAGCCGAGACCACCGAGCCGGAGCTCGGCCGACAAGACCTCACGCAGGAGGAGCGTGCGCTCGCGCTGTTCGCCCGCCTACCCGATCCGGGCGCACGGGAAGAGCTCGTGATGCTGTTTCGCTCCCTCGCGGAGTATCTCGCGCGACGGTTCCGCAGCAAGGGGGAGCAGCTCGATGACCTGATCCAGGTCGCAAGCATCGGCCTGCTCAAGGCGATCGATCGATTCGATCCGGCGCGTGAGGTCAAGTTCTCTACCTATGCGATACCGACGATCGTGGGAGAACTCAAGAGGCACTTCCGCGATACCGGGTGGGCCGTCAAGGTGCCACGCCGGCTGCAGGAGCGATCGCTGCATCTCCGTAAGGTCATCGCCGACCTCACCCAAGACGTCGGTCATTCTCCGACCATCGCCGAGATCGCGAAGAGCGCTCAGATGACCGAGGAAGAGGTCCTGGAGGCGCTCGAAGCGGTCCGTGCGCACACCGCAGAGGGGCTCGAGGTCCCTACCAACGACAACGACAGTGGCCCCGTGGCTTCCCTCGGTGACGAGGATGAGAAGCTGGAGCTGCTGGAGGAGTGGGCGGACGTCGCGCCGCAGCTCCGGAACCTCCCGGCGCGCGAGCGACAGCTGCTGTATTACCGCTTCGTGTGCGGGATGCCGCAGAGTCAGATCGCCGAGAAGCTCGGCATATCCCAGATGCACGTGTCCCGACTCCTCGCCAGAACTTTGGCTCAACTTCGTGAGGCGATCGGGGTTTAGCCTCCGATCCTCGCGGGAAGGTAATCAGCTAACGCTTGGGAACAGATCGTCCACAGACTTCGAAGCCCCCAGCCCGTGAGAGTCTCGCCAACCCAGGCGGTGAGATTCTCCGGCGCCCCTCGGAGGGGTCCCGGTTCGAGCATGAACGAGCCGGGCCCCCTCCTCTTTTTCTCCCCCACGGCTTCGCGCCGGTGATCTAGCTGCGAAAACACAGGAGGCCCGTCACGCGGGGCCTCCTGTTGGACGTCCTGGGCTTATTCCTTGGCGCAGCTGCACCCGGCCGGTGCAACCGTCGGCGTCGGTTGATGCTGCCGTTCGGGATCCGTACAGCACGCGTGTGGCGCCTGGTGCTCTTGATGTGAAACGTTGTCGTCGTTGTGGATGAGCAGTTCTGCGCGTCGAAGTGTCACGGGCACACGTCTGGTGTTGGGCACCTGCGTCCTCCTCGGCCAGGGTGGAACCGAGATACCCACGAGATCGTGTCGCGAACCCATAGACGTGTCTCGCGGTGGGCCGACCTCGATGGTCAGTACCCCGCGTCGACGTCGACGACGCCTTCAAGCGGCTCTCCGGCGGCGAACGCTCGCACGTTGCGCTCGACTTGGCGCGCCAACTCCGGCAGGGCCATCGCTGCGGTGTTCGCGGTATGGGACGTGATCAGGACGTTGTCCATCGTCCACAGCGGATGGTCGTCGGGCAGAGGCTCCGGGTCGGTGACGTCGAGCATCGCCCCTGCGATCGCGCCGGCGCGGAGTGCGTCCACGAGCGCGTCTTGCGCCACGATCGGACCCCGGGCAACGTTGACGAGCCATGCGGTCGGCCTCATGAGCGCGAGAGCTTCCGCATCGATGAGGCCGCGCGTCTCCGACGTCAGCGCGCTGGTGACGACGACGTGGTCGGCGTCGGGCAGGACCGTATGCAGCTGTTCGATCGCGACCGTGCGGTCCGCGCCCGGCACCGGCGTTCCGCTGCGGTTCACCGCGATGGCGGTGACCCGAAGAGGTTCCACCATCGCGATCAGTTCCCGTCCGATCGCGCCGGCTCCAACAACGACGACCGTCGAGCCGGCCAGACGACGGCGCTCTCCTTGATCGGTGAGCCAGGTGGAGGCGCGCGCCGAGACGTGTACGCGGCGGGATGCGACCAGCAACAACGTGAGTGCGTGCTCTGCCGTCGCGTGAGCATAGGTCCCCTTCGCGCACGTCCAGACGTGATCGCGGTCGATGATCCCGGCCTCGAAGAACGATTCGATCCCGGCGAACGGCAGCTGGATCCACCGGGCGGGCGACTCGCGCAAGAGCGTGGCAAGCCCGGCGGGGTCGTACGGGTTGATCCATATCAACGCGTCGGCCTCTGCCGGCTCGCTCACGACCGCGCCTGCGGCGGTGATCGCGTCGACCATAGGTGGGATGGGAACCGGTGCGATGTGGATGCGAGGCGTCTCCATGGCGGGCGAGGGTACCGGTACCGCACCGGTGGGCGCACACCGGAGGATTTGACCCGACCGCATGGCACGGGTGAAGTGACCCGCGTGAAGAGACTGGCGTGGTTCCTCGCACTCCTTGCGGCATCCGCGTGCACGCCGACGCGCCCCACCGATCCGCCCGGCGGCACGCTGAAGGTGGTCACTACTGTTTCCCCGATCACCGACATCGTCCGCAACATCGCCGGCGACGCTGCGCATGTCGAGGGCCTCGTTCCCGAGGGCGTCGACTCCCATACATTCGAGCCGACGCCTTCCTCGGTCCGGGTGATCGCGGATGCCGACGTCATCGTCATCAACGGGCTCCATCTCGAAGATCCGACCCTCGATCTGGCCCGGGCGAACGCCAAGAAGGGCTCCCGGACGGTGTTGCTGGGTGACCGCGTGCTGGACGAGGAGGACTACGTCTACGACTTCTCCTTCCCGAAGTCCGGCGGCAAGCCGAACCCACATCTGTGGATGGACGTCGCTCTCTCGATCCGATACGCGGAAGTGATGCGAGACGTCTTGGTGGAGGCGGATCCGCCGGACGCGGCGGCGTACCGTGCGAACGCTGCGGCCTACATCGCGCGCCTCGAGCAGCTGGACGAGGCGATCGCCGCAGCGGTGCTGACGGTCCCTGCGTCTAACCGCGCCCTGCTGACCTACCACGATTCCTTCGCATACTTCGCCAAGCATTACGGCTTGCGTGTGATCGGCGCGATCCAGCCCTCGGACTTCTCTGAGCCATCGGCGCGCGAAGTGGCGGACCTGATCGAACAGATCAAACGACAGAAGGTTCCGGCCATCTTCGGCAGCGAGGTGTTCCCCTCCCGTGTGCTCGATCAGATCGCGCGCGAGGCGAAGATCGCCTTCGTGCCGACGCTCAGCGACGACGACCTCCCGGGTGAGCCCGGCGCGCCCGAGCACTCTTACATCGGGATGATGGTTGCCAACGTGCGCACCATGGTGACGGCACTGGGCGGGACGGCCGACGCGCTGAACGGGATCTCGACGGTCACCGCATACGATTGACCGCTGATGCACCACCCGGTCGTCACCTTCGACAACGTCTCCTTCACCTACGGCGAAGGGGCCGTCCTCGACCGCATCTCCTTGGAGATCCCTGAGGGTGCCTTCGCCGGGGTGGTAGGCCCGTCGGGCGCAGGCAAGACGACGCTACTACGTCTGATCGCCGGTTCTGCGCGCCCCGCTGCCGGCCGCGTGACGCTCGGCGATGGTCACCCCCGTCCGATCCGGATGGCGGTCGTCCCACAGATCGAGCACGTCGACTGGAACTTCCCGGTGACCGTCGAGGAGGTCGTGTTGCTGGGGCGCGCGTCGGATCGGCGTGCGCTGCCATGGGCAACGCGCGGGATGCGCGCCGAGGCGCGGGACATCTGCGAGCGTCTGGGGATCGGCGAGCTCGCCCACCGGCACATCCGCAACCTGTCAGGCGGCCAGCAGCAACGCGCCTTCATCGGGCGCGCGCTGATGCGCAAGCCTGAGTTGCTGCTCCTCGACGAGCCGACGGCCGGCGTCGACGTCAAGACCCGACATGACATCCTGCATCTGCTGCACGGTCTCAACCACGATGGGATCGCGATCGTGATGACCACCCACGACCTGAACGCCGTCGCCGCGCACCTGCCGATGCTCGTGTGTATCAACCGCAAGCTCGTTGCCGTCGGCACCCCCCAGGAGGTGCTGCGCGCGGATGTCCTCCGGGAGCTGTACGGCGCGGACATGGTCGTGCTCGAGCAGGACGGGATGCTGCTGATCGGAGACCGTCCCGGTGCCTTCCGTGAGGAGCACGCGAAGGAGGAGCATCCCGAAGACGTCCGCGCTGCACATTTCGGCGAGCAGCCGCCGCCCCACACGCACGAGCCGGAGGCCTGATGCGGTGGCTGACGGATCCGTGGACGAACTACGAGTTCTTCCGTTCCGCGCTGGTTGCCGGCGCGCTCGCCGGCGCGTTGTGCGCGATGGTCGGGGTCTACGTCGTGTTGCGGCGGATGAGCTACATCGGCCACGGACTCTCGCATGCCATCTTCGGGGGCGCGGTCGCCTCATACGTGATTGACGTCAACTTCTTCCTCGGGGCGGGACTCTGGGGTGTCGTGTCCGCGCTGATCATCAACGCGGTATCGAGGCAGCGGAAGATCGGCGCCGACGCGGCGATCGGGATCGTCACGACGGCGTCGTTCGCCTTCGGCATCGCGCTGATCGGCCGGTACCCGAATTTCCGCGTGAACTTCGACGCGGTGCTGTTCGGCAGCATCCTGGGCGTGACGACCGGCGACCTGTTGGTGCTGGCGGGCGTGACGGTGGTGGTCGCCGCGGTGGTGACGCTGCGATACCGGCAGCTGTTGTTCGTGACCTTCGACCCGGAGGTCAGCGATTCCTACGGCGTCAGCCGGAAACGTTACGACACCCTGTTCGCGCTGATCCTTGCCGCAACCGTCGTGTCGACGATGCAGATCCTCGGCGTCACCCTTATCG
>JBKJXT010000480.1:0-8271 GCA_046716205.1 Actinomycetota bacterium | reverse complement strand
CTGCAGTCCCGCGCGCTCGAGGTCGCGTGCAAGCTCGCAGGCGGATCCCAGAGCGCGATCCGCTGGACGAAGCTCGCCTTGAACAACTGGTACCGCATGCTCGGCCCCATCTTCGATGCGTCGCTGGCCTACGAGTTCTACGGGTTCGGTGGCCCCGACGTCCGCGAGGGCCTGGCATCGCACCTCGAGAAGCGCCCGCCCACGTTCACGGGTCCCACGAGCGAGTGATCAGCTCGGTCCGCAGGACCTTGCCGGCGGCGTTGCGCGGGAGCGCCTGCCCGAACGACCACCGCGTCGGAACCTTGAAGCTCGCGAGTCGCTCGGCCGCGAACGCGCGAAGCTCGCCCTCGCCGGCGTCTCCGACCACGAAGGCGGCGACGACCTCGCCGTAGGTCGCGTCGGGCATCCCGGCGACCGCGACGTCGCGAACGCCGGTGTGCTGCATGAGGACGTTCTCGACTTCGGTCGGATACACGTTCTCGCCGCCGCAGACGATGCGGTCGTGGGTCCGCCCGACCAGGGTCAGCGCCCCGTCGGGGCCGAGCGTTCCGATGTCGCCGGTGCGTAGCCACCCGTCCTCGCCCGGCGCGAACTGATGAGCGGCTCGAGCACACACCTCACCGTCTTCGATCCGCAGCTCCACGCCGGGCGCCGCGCGCCCGACCGTCGTCAGCATCTCTTCTCGTTCGTGATCCTCCGGCGTCAAGCAGGCAAGCGGCGTGCCTTCGGTCTGACCGTAGGTCTGCAGGAGCGCGGTCTCGGGCAGCTCATCGCGGATCCGGCGCAACGTTGCCGCCCGCATCGGCGCGCCGCCGTAATGGAGCATGCGCGTCGCCGGCAGCGCGCCGGCGGCCAGCAGGATCTCCACCATCGTGGGCACTGCCACGACGTGCGTGATCCCTTCCAGACGCCGGAACGCCTCGACGCCGAACCGTGAGATCGGCGCGACGGCCGCGCCGAGGGCGAGCGCAACGATCGACATCCCGCCGCCCGCGCTGTGGTGGAACGGCGCGCCCGTGGCTTGCACGTCTCCCGGTTGCATGTCGAGCAGGCCTTCGTACGCGCGCACGCGTGCCGCGAGGGGGCCCTGCCTCCACGCGACGGCCTTGGGCGCGCCGGTGGTGGCCGATGTGTGCAGGATCAGCGCGACGTCGTCTGCCTCAACCGCCGGCAGCGGCGCGTCTGCCGGTTCGAACGGTCCGAGCGGCAGCATCGGCCGGCCCAGCGGGATGCCTGCATAGTGGGCGTCGGCCACGATCACCGACGGGTCGAGATGCTGGACGGCGGTGGCGAGCTCCGAGGGCGTCAGGCGCGTCCCCAGCGGCGCGAGCGGACGCCTGGTCGCCGCGCAGGCGATCAGGAGCGCGAGCGCGTTGGCGGAGGAGTCGAGCAAGGCGGCGACGGGGGTGTGTGCCGTGGCGCCGAGCTTGTCGAGCCACGCACCAGCACCGGCGGCACGGCGCAGGAGTTCCGCACCCGACCACGTCTCGCGCTCGATCACGACGGCGGGATCGTCCGAGTACGCCCGCGCGTCGATCATCTCCGACCAGGTCTGCACGACCGCAGTCAATCGGCGCCCCGGTCGCGGCGCAAACCCTTACGCGAAGTAGATGGGCGAGGTGAGCGAGCTCATCCAGTAGCCCTCGTCGAGCAAGACCTCGGAGCGCACGCGCTTCGCAGCCGCCGCGTCGACCGAGATCTCGATCGTCTCGTCGGGCAACGTCGTCGTGGTGCGGAGGCGTTCGACGCCGTCCACGATGATGCGCGCCGAGTGCCCGGGCGCGTTCAGGACCCGCAGCCCGATCCTGACGCTGCCCGCGGAGGCCGGCACGGTGTCGCCGATCATCCACTCGTTAGCGCCGGCGCGCGCGGTCAGGAAGGTCCGCGCGCCACCCAGCAACGCGGGCTCGGCCGAGACGGTCGTCCGGCCGGCCTTGATCGCTTCGAGGATCGAGGGCCACGTGCGGTCCTTCGCGTACACCCACGTCGTCGGCTGGCCGACGCCTTGCGCGCCTGCGGTCGCGCGGTAGTGGTTGTCGCTGCCGCCGGTGGCCGGCATCGGCCCGCCCACGAGGAAGTCGTTCTCCCAGTACGGCAGCGACTTGTAGTTGTCGGAGACCGATGGTGCCGGCGGCACGTTCGGCGCGACGTGACGGTAGGGCCATCCGATGTTCCAGACCTCGATCGAGTCGGGCCGCACCGCGTTGGTGTAGCCCCACCCGCTGCCATAGAAAGGATGGTTGAGGATGAAGACGCCGCCGCGCGCCCGCACCGCGTCGCGCAGCTGGATCGCGCCGGCGTCGGTGCTCGTGTTGATGTTCAACCGCTCGCTGATCCCCAGGCACCCCGCGTGTCCCTTGCTGAGGCTGTGCTCGTAGCCGGGGATGCGGATGACGGGCGTCGGCGTCGTGTCGGCGAGCGCGCGGACATCGTTGTGATCGGTGATCGCCAGGAAGTCGAGGCCGCGCACCTCCGCGTTGAGCAACTGTTCGCCCGGGGTCCAGCCGAAGGTGTAGGCCTCCTCCAGATCGGTGTTGTCGTCGTCGGGGCCGCCCCAGACGTCGCCGGAGAAGGTCGTGTGGCAGTGCAGGTCCCCACCGAGCCAGATGCCGCCGCTGGTGCCGCCGTCGGCGATGGCAAGGCGGGGCAGGAGCGCGACGCCGGCACCCACGGCCACCGCGCCGCGGATGAATTCGCGCCGTCCGATCTGCTTGGTCATGCGAAGGAGATTCGCTGCGGACGGCCCGTTTCCCTGCCGTTGAGTACGTCCGAGGGGCTCGCGGCCAGTTGACAACGGTTCTCATTCTCTCTTATCGTGCATGCCCCATGATCACCCGCATGATCGCCACCGCTGCGTGCCTTTGCGCGCTGGCGTCGGCGTGCAGCAGCGCACCGAACGTTGACGACGGCCGATTCCGTGTGGTCGCCGCCTTCTACCCGATCGCCTTCGTCGCCGAGCAGGTCGCAGGCGCCGATGCGACGGTCACCAACGTCACCCCCGCCGGCGCGGAACCTCACGACCTGGAGCTGACCCCGGGCACGCTTCGAACGATCCGCGACGCCGACCTCGTGTTCTACCTGGGTCGGGGGTTCCAGCCTGCACTCGACGATGCAGTCGCCTCGTTGTCCACCGAGCGCGCGATCGATCTGCTTGAAGGCGTCGCGCTGCAGAAGGACCGCGAGGGAACGCCGGATCCACACCTGTGGCTCGATCCGGCGATGATGCGCACGATCGCCGATCGCGTCGCGGGGGCGCTCGGTGAGCGTGTCACCGCGAAGCAGCAGGCGTTCCGCCAGCGCGCTACCGACATGATCGGGAAGCTCGAGCGGCTCAACGCCGACTTCCGCCAGACGCTTTTCGGCTGCGAGCGCAAGGAGCTCATCACCTCCCACGATGCGTTCGGCTACCTGGCGCGCCGGTACGGCCTCGAGCAGGTCGCGATCACGGGGATCTCTCCGGAGTCTGAGCCCTCGCCGCGCCGCCTCGCCGAGGTTGCGAAGATCGCACGGGACCGCGGCGCGACGACGATCTTCTTCGAGACACTCGTCAGCCCACGCGTCTCGCAGACGATCGCGCGCCAGGTCGGCGCTCGCACCGCGGTGCTCAACCCGATCGAGGGTTTGACGCGACAGCAGGAACGCAGTGGCGCCGATTACTTCTCGCTGATGCGCGAGAACCTCGCCGCCCTGCGTACTGCATTGGGGTGCTCGGCTTGAGCACTCCCGTCGCCGAAGCGATCGATCTGGAGTACTCCTACGAGAGCGGCGTAGTTCTCGACCACGTCAGCATCTCGATCGGTGCGGCGGACTTCATGGTGTTGCTGGGTCCCAACGGCAGCGGGAAGAGCACGCTGGTGCGGGCATTGCTCGGCTTGCTGGAGCCGCAGGCAGGCGTGGTCCGTCTGTTCGGCAAGCCGCCCCGCTCTCGCGAGGCGCGCGAGCGGCTCGGCTACGTGCCGCAGCGCGCCGTCATCAGCCCGCGCGTCCCGGCCACGGTGACCGAAGTGGTGTTGGGCGGCCGCACGGGAGGATCGCCGTTCGGGATCTTCCGCGCGCCCGATCGCAGCGCCGCCGAGACGGCGCTGGAACGGGTCGGTCTTTCGCACCTGGCGCGCCGTCGCATCGGCGAGCTCTCCGGTGGCGAGCAGCAGCGCGTCCTGGTTGCGCGCGCGCTGGTGTCGAACCCCACGCTGCTGGTCCTCGACGAGCCGACCGCCGGTGTCGACAAGGCGTCGCAGCTGCGCTTCGCCGACGTCTTGCACACGCTGCACCGTAACGGCGTCGCGATCTTGATGGTGGCGCACGATCTGGGCGCCGTCGCGCCGCACCTCACGCGGGTCCTGGCGCTCCATCAGGGCCATCTCGACGAGATCTCCATCGACGACGCGCGCACCCAGACCAGCCTGTTCGTGGAGGACCACCCCCATTGAGCTTCCTCGCCGACGAGTTCATCCTGCGCGCCTTGATCGCCGGAGCGGTGGTCGGTGCCGCCGCACCGGCGATCGGCACCTTCTTGGTACAGCGTCGCCTCTCCCTGATGGGCGACGGCATCGGGCACATCGCCTTCGCCGGCGTGGCGCTGGGGCTGTGGCTCGGGGTGTCTCCCTTGCTTGCTGCGTTGGTCACTGCCGGCCTCGGCGCGCTGGGCATCGACATCTTCCGCCGGCGCGATCCGGAGAGCGGGGACATGGCGCTCGCGCTGTTCTTCTACGCCTCGATCGCCGCCGCGGTCGTGATCGCGAGCCTTACCGGGTCCTTC
Source organism: Actinomycetota bacterium (assembly GCA_046716205.1). Taxonomy (GTDB): domain Bacteria; phylum Actinomycetota; class AC-67; order AC-67; family AC-67; genus JBKJXT01. Next base: position 3,512 of record JBKJXT010000480.1, on the reverse strand, counting down.
GGCGTCAACCTGTTCGCGGTGCTGTTCGGTCAGGTGCTGACCGTGACGACCACGGAGCTCGTTGCGATCACCGGGCTCGCACTGCTCGTGCTCGCGGTGGTGGTCGGTCTCTACAAGGGGCTCGTGACGACGGCGATCGACGAGGAGAGCGCAGCGATCGCCGGCTTGCCGGTCGGCGCGCTGAACATCGGACTCATGCTGTTGACCGCGATGACGATCGCGCTGGGGATGCGCGTGGTGGGCATCCTGTTGATCGCCGCGTTGATGGTGCTGCCGGTGGGCGCAGCCCGCGGGCTCGTGCGCAGTTTCCGCGGGACGTTGATCGCAGCGTCGGTGGTCGGCGTTGTATCGGCCGTGCTCGGGATCATCATCTCCTACCAAGCAGACTCCGCGCCCAGCGGAACGATCGTGCTCGTCGCGGCTGCTGCCTACATCTTGTCGGACGCGTCGCGGCTGTGGCGTCGACGCCTCGGGCACAAGGGGCGCGCATGAGGGAGACCAAGCAGCGCGCCGCGGTCCTGAAGGTGCTCGAGACCGGCGATGCGCTCTCGGCGCAGGACCTGCACGCGCGCCTGCGCCGCAAGGGCAGCGACGTCGGTCTGGCGACGGTGTACCGGACGCTGCGGCTGCTGACCGATGAGGGCGCCGTTGATGTCTTGCGCGACGACCCGGTGCAGGCCCGGTTCCGGCTCTGCTCGGTCACCCACCATCATCACCTCGTCTGCGAGCGGTGTGGGCGCGTCGAGGAGATCCCGGAGTGCGACGTCGAGCCGTGGGCGAAGCGGGTCGCGAAGCGGAAGGGGTTCGAGCTTCGCTCGCATCGCGCCGAGATCGTCGGCGTGTGCCCCGACTGCGCCGGCTAAAGAAGGTGACTCAGGCCGCCGGCGGTGGCGGCTCGGGCGTACAGCGTGAACCGGTGGCTGCGAAGCACTCGAGTTCCTTCTCGCTCCGGGGATGATCAGACAGCACGACGACGCGGTCGCCGCTTCGGCCGCCTGCAGCGACGCGCTCGCGCCAGCGATCGCGCGGCGAGCGAGAGGTATCTGCATCCTGCGGCGCACTCAGGTTCCGCGGCACGTTCTCGCTCCTTGGTCGATCGACCCGTGAGCGCTTCTGCCCCGCATATGCGCGTGTGAAACCTCCGGCGCGCCCTCGTCGACCGGTTAAAGGCAGTGTGAAGGTGTCGCTCACTGCTTGCCTCCGTGTTCGGCGGGCGTGTGCTCGTCGATCCACGTGTCGATCCGCTCCCACCATCCGTACAACCACTCGATCACCGCGTCCCGTTCGTGCGGCACCTCCGACTGCGGGATCCGCCAGTAGCGAGCGTCGATCGGATGCGTCAGCGGGATCCGACTCCACAGAGCCTTGAACGAGCCGATGTCCTCCAGCACCGAATGCGCCACCAGCACGATGTCGGCATCGGGCGCGGCCTCCATCGCCGCCATCACGCCGTTGTGTCGCGGCGGCAGCACGTGCTCCATCTTCTCGGCCCGGTCGGCGTGGCCTTGGTGGCCCTTGCCGCGCAGCATCTCGATCGCGCGCAACCGCACGCGCGGCGTGAAGTCTTTGCCCTCGGGGAAGAGCACGAACGCATCCATGTCCCCGAGGCCGCCGGCAAGATCGGCGATGGTGCGCACGTACAGATCGCGGCGCTTCGGGTCGTGGCGGATGAACCGGTTGGGCAGGCGGTTCAACATCGTGTCGTACAGCGGTTCCCACTGCAGCTTCGCGAGCATCACGATGCGAGGGTGCCGCCGGTAGCCAACCAGCAGCGTTCCGATCAACAACAGCGAGTTGGCCGGTCCGGCGTGCCGGCAGAACACGAGTAAGGGTCCGGGGCGCGGAACCGGGCGATCCTCGATGAAGATGCGGAGATGGAACAGCTTCTTCACCACGCCGTTGATCGTGCGCAGCCACCATCGCATGAAGTCGTAGTGGCGCTCGATCATCCGCGGCGAACGCAGACGCGCGCCGAAACCGCTGCCGACCCACAGGCCGAACATCACCACGAGCCCGACCACCTCGAGTACGAGGTAGGCGGCGACGAAGCCCACGACGCGAACGGTGCGCCAGTTGCCGGGAAGGAACAGGTCCGCGATCGCGGCGGCCAGGAAGATGGCGGGCATCACCGCGAGGAGCGCCAGCGTCAGGGCGAGCGCCAGCGGCGCGAGCACCAAACGGCGAACGATGCGAGGCGGTAACCGGTCCAGCTCGAGCCCCCCTGTCGATGGGCGGAGGATACAGCGTCAGGTCATCGCGGCAGCCGACTCGAGATAGGTGGTCGCGGCGCGGTGGGCGCGCTCGATCCGCAAGGACACGGCCTTGAAGTCGCGATAGTTGAGCTGCTTGATGCTGGGGCGTTTCGGCTCGCCGGTGGGCAGCACGTGCGCGACGACGCCCTTCGGCAGCGTGTCCAGGTCCCGTGCGAACCGATGGCGGCGCGCGATCTCGAACGCGATCAGCCCGACCTGTAGCGGTGTTCGCGGCGGCTCCAGGCGCGCCTCGACCCGGCCGACCTGCAATACGTAGATCTCGGTCGCCCCGAGCTCCACCGCGCGTGAGATCGGGATGCTGTTCACGATCCCGCCGTCGATGAAATGCTCCCCGCCGATCAGCACGGGCGGCAGCACTCCGGGCACCGCTGCCGACGCGAGGATCGCATCGGTCAACGGGCCGTCGGAGAACCAATGCTCCGAGGCGCGCTCGATGCAGGCCGCGACGCACTGGAAGGGGACCGCGAGATCCTCGAAGCGCGCCGGCAACAGCGTTTGCACGAGCGCTCGTAGCGATCGGTTGTTGTGCATGTGGGTGCGACTTCTGAACAGGTTCGCCGCCCCGGCGAAGATCGACCCGCCGAAGATCGCATCGTCACGCAGGCCCAGCCACACCTCGCGCAACCGCTCGACGGTGGCAAGCGTTGGGTCCGCTGCGATCGCCGCGCCGTTCAGCGCGCCGACCGAGGTCCCGACGATGAGCTCGGGGACGAGCTCTCGCTCGAGCAGCGCGCGCAGCATGCCGACCTCGGCCGCGCCGTTGTGACCGCCGCCGCCGAGCACGAAGGCGATCCGGGGTGTACGAGCTTTGGGGGCCATGGCGCCACATCATCGCGCATCACCTGTGGTGAGGCAGGAACGGGAGGGAGCCGCGCAGAACACAGGGCGGAACACTCACCGGGAGGCTCGGATGCGCATCTCATCGCGGCTCACGCTGCTGCTCGCGTGCACGCTCATGCTCGGATCGCTGTCGGGAACGGCTGCCGGCTCGATCCAGCAGTTCGTGCTGAGCCCCGAAGGCAACAACCTGTGGGCCTACGACGCAGCCACCGGCGCGGCGCAGCTCGTCAACCTTGCCCAGAACGGCAGGGCCCCGGTCGCGCCGCCCGACGGCTCCGAGAAGCGCGACATCAACGGCCAGGTCTGCGTCTCCCCGGACGCGACGCACGTCATCACCGGCGAGGACACCGTGACCGGCGGCTACAGCCACGACCCGCGGATCGCGGGCTGGGGTTACTT
>JBKJXT010000479.1:0-2689 GCA_046716205.1 Actinomycetota bacterium | reverse complement strand
GATGCCGCCGGCGCAGGACCCGCGACGGGCACGGCGGGCACCGGCATCCCGCCGACCCTGCGGCGCGCGCTCGCCATCGCTGCGGTTGCCGTGTTGCTCGTCTGGCCGTTCGCGCTCGGCTCGTTCTCGTTACTCGGCGATGCGATCCAAGCCGGGATCCTTGTCATCATCGCGTCCTCGCTGGTGCTGTTGACCGGCTGGGTCGGACAGATCTCGCTTGCGCAGGCCGCCTTCGTCGGGCTCGGCGCGTTCACCACCGCGCAGCTGTCCAGCCGTTTCGGGTTGCGGTTCCCGCTCGATCTGCCGATCGTCGCGCTGGTTACCGGCGGCGTGGCGGCACTGTTGGGAACCGTGGCACTGCGGGTGCGTGGGCTGTACCTCGCGGTCGCGACGCTGATCTTCCTGTGGGCGTCAAACGAGTACCTGTTCCGGTCGTCTTGGCTCGTCGGCGCCGGTGGCAGCGCGCGGATCGACGTCGAGCCGATCGGGCGCGCGGGATCCTTCCCGTACTTCGATCTCTCGCAGCGCCGCACGTTCTACTTCGTCGTCCTCGCGATCGCGAGCACCGTCGTCGGCGGTCTGACGTTGTTGCGCCGCTCGAAGACAGGGCGGGCGTTCTTCGCGGTCCGGGGCTCCGAGACCGCGGCCGCGTCGCTGGGGATCGACGTGACCCGCACGAAGCTCCTCGCGTTCGCGATCTCCGGCGCGCTCGCCGGTGTCGCAGGCACATTGCTGATCACCGGGCCGGGCTCGGTGAGCGCGAGCCAGTTCGGCTTCACCACCTCCTTGTTCTACCTAGCGGTCGCCGTCGTGGGCGGGCTGCATAGCCTCGGAGGAGCCGTCGCAGCATCGATCCTGTTCGCTGCGCTCGGGGAGTTGTTCTTCCGAGTGAGTGCGCTCGCCGGCTGGCTCGACATCGTCAGCGCCTCGTTGCTGACGACCGTGCTGCTGGGATACCCGGGCGGGCTCGCGGCGTTCGGCGCGCGTCTGCGCACTGCGCGGCCCGGGCTTCACCTCGGCTCGCGCGTTCGCGGGCCCGTTGGAGCCGCAACTGCGCGCGGCGTGCGCGCCGACACCGAGCCGGTCCTGCAAGCCACCGATATCGTCGTGCGCTTCGGCGGTCTCCTCGCCGTGCGGGGCGTGTCCATCGAGATCAGGCACGGCGAGATCATCGGTCTGATCGGGCCCAACGGCGCGGGCAAGACAACGATGTTCAACGCGATCTCGGGGCTCAACGTGCCGGCCGAAGGACGCGTGCGCATCTTCGGCAACGACGTGACCGCGTGGCCGGTGCACCAGCGTGCGCGCCTGGGCGTCGCGCGCACGTTCCAGGTGATCCAGCTCTTCTCCCAGCTGTCGGTGTTCGACAACCTGCTCGTCGCGACGCACACCTCAGATCCGACCGGCGCGCTGGCGCACCTCGCGGTGACGCGGCGCGCGCTCTCCTCCGAGATGGCCGCGCGCGAACGGGTCCAGGATGTGATCGCACGCTTCGAGCTCGGCGACGTCGCGCATCTGCCCGTCGCGGGACTCCCCTTCGGGACCCTGCGGATGGTCGAGCTCGCGCGTGCGATCGTCACGGGCGCGCGCTTGATCATGCTGGATGAGCCGGCCTCGGGACTGGACAGCGCCGAGACCGAGCGCCTCTCGCGTTACCTCCTGGAGCTGCGCGAAAGCGAGGATCTATCGATCCTGCTGATCGAGCACGACGTCGCGATGGTCACATCGATCTCGGATCACATCTACGTGATCGACCGCGGCGGGCCGCTCGCCGAGGGCGCGCCCGAGGCGATCAAGCGTGACGAGCGCGTGATCGCCGCGTACCTGGGAACGGCCGTGCGGGAGCCGGCGAACGTGTGAGCCGGCCCGGCGTGATGCCGGACCGGCTCGGGGATCGGAGAGCTAGCGGTTGAGTGAGGACGGCGAGGGGCGCTGTTCGCGCTTCGGAGACGATGGCCGCCAGCGTCCGCGGAGCGCTTTCGCCTGTGTGGCGTCCTGCACGTGGACCGCGTTCGCCTTCCCGTCGCTGACGACGGCGAGCACGCGGACGTCGTCGCCCTTCTTCACGTCGGCGATCCCGTCGTTGCCGGCATTCACCATCGTGTTGTCGTTCACGACGTAGGTGCGCGAGAACCCATCCTCGCTCTTGAGCGTCACTGAGGAAGCGCTGACTTCTGTGACTTCCCCGCGCTGCATGGCGAGCGTCTGGAAACCACCGTCGGGACCGGGCGCCGTGAACTCACCGTGGATCGCGCCGCGCATCAACCCACCGCGTTTGCTGCCGTGGTCGCCTCGAGCACCGAAGGCGAACACCTTGTCGGAGTCCGGCGCCTGCGCGTTCACGGTTGCGTAGCTCGACACCAGCCCGATGATCGCGGCGATGACTCCGGCGATGACTCCGGCGATCACGCCAGAACGGAGCTTGTTCGGCCGAGGCGGCGTCACATCGTTCGGCTGTTCGATCATCGGTCCTCCTCGTTCGGCTGCCTGCAGTCTGCCTGCAGAACCTGTGAGGACGCTGGGAGCGACGTGGGAGCCTTGTGTGGAGCGGTAGCCCTCGCGCCGGGGACCCCTCTAGAATCCCGACCTGACGGCCCGTCAGAAGGGGGATCGATGCTCGAAGCCGGGAGTCTATGGGAGATGGTCGAGCAACGTGCGGACCTCACGCCCGATGCGTCGATGGCGGTGG
>JBKJXT010000478.1:0-2594 GCA_046716205.1 Actinomycetota bacterium | reverse complement strand
AGGTCATCGAGATGCGCTTCGGCCTCAGCGACGGGCATCTGCATACCCTCGAGGACGTCGGCAAAGCGTTCGGCGTGACGCGGGAGCGCATCCGGCAGATCGAATCCAAGACGTTGTCGAAGCTTCGTCATCCCAGCCGGTCCCAGAAGCTCCGTGATTACCTCGAGTAAGCGCGCCCTCGCGGCACGCCGCGCGTAGGAGTTCTCAGGGAAACAAACAGGCGGCCGGAGAACCGGCCGCCTGCTCGGCGTGTGTGGCGCCGTCTTTAGTAATAAGTACAACGAAGGTCGAGCGCTTCCTCTGACGGAGTGTCCTCGTTCGGGATCTCAACGATTTTCTCCGGCTTCCCTTCAGGGATCAGCTGCATGACCTTGCGAACGAGATCGATGGTAACGCCCTCGCCCCACTTGATGAACCTGCCGATCTCTTTGGTTTCCATCGCTCTCACCAGCCCCTCTTTGACCGTCGTCTGGCTGGCAACCCAGCCCCTCACCCGATGTCTCTGCGACCCTACACATCTACTGGCCGGTAGGTAAGTCATTCGGGGATGATCCCTGTGGATATCCTCCGGGCTCGGCAGCGCGACCAGGGATTTTCCCGCTCTCGGTTTACCCACAGGGGCAAGTGGGGGATAGGGTGCGGTTGTGAAGACCCCGCTCCGCTGCGCCTGGTCGGCCGCAGCCCTCCTCCTGGTGCTCGTCCTGGCCGTCCCCTCATCCGCGGTCGCCGGCACCTGCTCGGCTCCGCCGCCGATGCGGTTCGCCCCCCAGGGCTATGTGGACGAGACCCGTGCAGGTGGAGAGCCGATGATCGCCCTGCACCCCGACGGGTCGCTGCTGTACTCCGCGCACGCGGGCACGACGCACTTCTACTCTCCCGAGGTCCGGGATGAGGACAGCCGCTCGTTCATCGACCACTACGACGGTCGCACCTACATCTGGCGTTCCGAGGACAACGGCGCTACGTGGGAACTCATCGACCGGGCGGTGCCCGACAACGTACCGCTGCAGGGGTTCAGCGATCCGGACTTCGCGATCGATTCCGAGGGGAACGTCTTCTTCAGCGAGATCAACCTCGTCAACGTCGCGATGTCACGCTCCGGTGATGGTGGCAAGAGCTACGAGCTGCAGAACTTCTTCGCGCAGGTGATGACGGATCGGCAGTGGAGCGAGGCGGATACCTCCGATGTCGTCTACCTCGTCGGCAACTCCTTCGGCGGAGGGACGGCACCGGCGAAGCCGGCGGGGAACAACGGGCACTTCCTGTACCGCTCGACCGACGGCGGCAAGACGTTCACGCCGGGCGTGCACGACGAACAGCAGGGGTCGGGCCTGGGCGATCTGCGCGTCGACAAGCGCAACGGCACGCTCTACGAAGCGCACTACGACGGCCAGATCTTGTCGATGGCCGCGTTCCGCCAGGCGCGCGCCGGCGACCTGACGCCGGAGCTCACCACGATCGCGATGCGCGTCAACATGCTCGGTCACTGGCCGGCGTTCGACATCGACGCGAAGGGGAACCTCTACATCGTGTGGGACGAGGCCGGAAGCGTTTATCGCAAGCCCGGCATCTGGTACTCGTACTCGACCGACGAAGGGCGCTCGTGGGCCGCGCCGACGCGTGTCGATCACGGCAAGGAAACGGCGATCTGGCCCTGGCTCGCGGTCGGGGACGTGGGCAGGGTCGGGATCGGCTGGTTCGAAGCCGACCGACCGCTCCCCGCGAGCAACCCGCAACGGACAGGGACCCACGACTGGCGCGTGATGGCGGCGCAGTCGCTGAACGGGCTCGGGTGTGAGGCCTCCGACACGCCGGCGTTCACTGTGTCGGTCGCGACCAAGGATCCGGTCCATGCCGGGACGATCTGCAACCAAGGCACGACGTGTCAGGCCCGGGCGATCGACCGCAGGCTCGGCGACTACATGTCCGTCGCGATCGACGCGACCGGTGCGTTCGTCGCCGCGTATTCGGATACGGCCCAGGGGGGAGCGGTAGCTCTGCCGGGCTTCGCGCGCCAGGTGGGCGGGGTGAGGTTCCGGACGCAGGCGGCGGACACGAAGGTGCTGGGCGGTCGCACGACCTCCGGCGCGCCGCCGTTGCCGGCGACCGGAGTCGGGGAGCGCGCCTTGTGGGCGGCCTTGCTGGTGATCGCCGCGGGCGTTGCGCGCCGGTGGCTGGCGGGCGCGCGGTAGAAGACGTCGTCGGAGCTCGTGGGCGCTGGTACACTCGCGAGGCCCATTCCGGGGTGGCGCAATCGGCAGCGCGGCGGACTGTTAATCCGTAGGTTGTGGGTTCGAGTCCCACCCCCGGAGCCAAAACCGCAGGTAGAACGGTATCTGTCACACCCCCCATTGGCCTTTGGGCACAGTTTGGTCACACCGTGTGCCCAAAGTGTGCCCAGGACAGGGGCCGCCATGTTCCTCGCGGGCGTTGTTCGCGCCGCAGGTCGCTGCGTTGCGGGTCCCGGTCGCGAGAGCGGCTCGATCTCACGGCTCCAGGTCCCGGTGGCGTGCGCTCCGGTCCCGGTCGCGAGAGCGGCTCGATCGCACGGCGGGGGACCCTCGCCCGCGCTCGCTTCGCTCGCGGGGGCATCG
>JBKJXT010000477.1:0-11170 GCA_046716205.1 Actinomycetota bacterium | reverse complement strand
GCTCGCGCCCGGGGTGAGCTGACCGAGGACGAGCAGCCGATGATGCCGGGTGAGGCGCGCGCCGAGCACCCGCACGCCCGGCGGTATCGCGGCCAGAAGCGAACGCTGCCCGCGAACGATGAGCCGGTCGACGTCGATGCTGACCAACACGGGGTTCATCGTGTTGTCTCGTTCCTGAGCGCTTGCGTACACCACGACGTGGAGCGTTCGTCTGCTCTCGTCCAGCACGTACACGCGCGGGCGCCCGATGCTGCCGGCTTGGGGAAAAAGTCCTGGGAAGGTGCGCGTCTTCCGATGGCGCAGCGTGTCCGCATCGAAGGTCGTGATGCGCAGAGGATCTACGCGTCCACCGATCTCGATCAACTGGCGTCTGCGTGCGTCGGGAACGAGCGCGCTGCCGATCTCGAGCGGAAGCGAGCCACGCCGCACCAGGTCGGCTGCCGCCGACGACGGAACAGGCGCGAAGGAGCACGCGAGCAGCAGCGTGAAGAGGAGGCGGGATCGCCGCCTCCCGCGGATCGACGGGGGGCTCGTCATCAGCGAGGTGTTCGGCGCGAACGCCTGTGTATCAGCGGTCGACCGCGACCAGCGTGCCGACGAACGTGAGCGTGTCGAAGCACGCCTTCATACCGCCGGGTCCGGGCGTGCAGTCGATGAGCGGGTTGACGATGATCTGCGCGTTGGCTTCGGCATGCGCGGTGTCGGCAACGAAGCCGCCCGAGCAGGTCATACTCAGGATGTCGAGGTCGGCCTGCACGCCGTAGGTGTGCCCGTTCAACTTCATGTTGCAGGCCACGCCTGTATTGAGCGCGATCGAGATATCCCCGACGACGTGCGCAACGATCGGGCGCTCGGGCGCGCCCAACGCGTCGGCGGTTGCTTCGCCGGTGGGCTGGTCTGGCGGTGCCGTGGCGCCGCACTGCGCGGTGTGGCCGCCCACGTAATGCGAGCAGAAGCTGAAGGTGCCGGGCGCGTTCAGCGCCGTGCCCGCGACCGTTCCTTCGCACACGAAGTTCGACGACAGCGATCCCTTGCCGCCGTTCACCAGCAGCAGGTTCTCTGCGGTTTCGAGCGTGACGGTCGCTGCGATCTGACACGTGGTGGCACCGGCGGCCTGGGCCGGCGTCGCGCTGACCGCCGCGACGACCATAAGGGCAGCCGCCGTCGCCCAGGTCATCCTCTTCGAGCCGTGCATGTGCGTCCCTTCGTCTGTGTGACTCCGTCGGGGTACTCCTTCGTATGGATTCGCCGCGTTCGTCCCTGCTCCTTCCAGACGCGTACCATCTCTCTCTGCCCGGCGATCGGAGTGTTCGATGGAGCAAACAGACACGGTCAGGCTCGAGTGGGACGGAGCCGTCGCGATCGTCTCGATGAACCGCCCGCAGCGCCACAACGCCTTCACCGACGCGATGGACACCCAGTTCTTCGACATCATGGATGAGGTCGCAGCGCGCCCGGACGTGCGCTGCGTGGTGTGGCGGGGTGAAGGCAAGTCGTTCTCGAGCGGTCGGGATACCGCCGAGCTCGGGATCCGCGCCGGCGGCGAGTCGGACCTCGAGTACATCGAGCGAGGCCACGCTCGCACCCGCGTGCTGTTCACGATGCCGGTGCCGATCGTCGTCGCGCTGAAAGGCTGGGCGCTGGGAGGGTCGTTCGAGCGTGCACTGCTATGCGACCTCCGCGTAGCCGCAGAGGACGCGAAGATGGCGCTGCCCGAAGTGGGCCACGGCGTGATCCCCGACTCCGGCGGTGCGGCGCGTGTATTCCAGATGGCGGGACACGGGCTGGCGAGCGACCTCGCATTGACGGGGCGCGTGCTGAGCGCGGCGGAGGCCTCGCAGCACGGGTTGGTGTCGCGCGTGGTCGCGCCCGAGCGGCTCGACGACGAAGTGATGGAGATCGCGCAGACGATCGCGGCGCGCGCGCCACTCGCGGTTCGCTTCGCGCTCCGGGTGATCCGCGGGCTCGGTGTGCCGGCCATCGAGCGCACGATGCACGAGGAGAAGCTCGCGCAGACGGCGATCTTCGCGAGCGAGGACTACGCCGAAGGCAAGGCTGCGCGCGCGCAGGATCGCGCGCCGAAGTTCACGGGCCGCTGAGTCACCGGCCGAGCTGCTCGCGGACCGGTACGAAGGGCGGCTGCAGCATCGCGCGCCGCTGCCAGTTCGCGCCGTCAACGGTGAGCGTCGCGCCGGTGATGTAGGTGGCGAACGGGCTCGCGAGGAACGTCGCGGCCCAGCCGAGCTCGCGGAGCTCGCCGACGCGGAGCGCCGGACTGCGCGTGTCCTCGCCTTCACCGCGTTCGGGCACGGCCTTGATGTCGGCGGACTCGTCGGCGTGCGGGAACAACCCGGGAACGAGGTAGTTCACGCGGATGCCGTACGGCGCCCATTCGACCGCGAGCGTTTCGGTGAGGTTCTTGACGCCGGCCTTGGCGGCGGCGGAGTGCGCGAAGCCCGGGCCACCCGTCCAGGCGTACGAGGCGCCGATGTTGAGGATCGCGCCGGGCGTGGCGGCGTCGATGTGGCGGCGCGCGAACTCTCGCGAGCAGAAGAACGTGCCGTCGAGCACGATCTGGGTCACGGCGCGCCAGCCGTTGGGGCTCAGATCCTCCGCCGGGACGGGGAAGTTGCCGGCAGCGTTGTTGACGAGCACGTCGGGCAAGCCGAGGGTCTCGACGACGTTGTCGAACGCGACGGCGACCTGATCTGCATCGCGGATGTCGGCGCGCGCCGCGATGCCGCGTCCACCCACTTCTTCGATCGCCTCGAGGCCTGCCTCGTGGTGGGCCGGATCGCGGGAGATGATCGCGATGCGCGCGCCGAGGCGCGCGAACTCAACCGCGATGGCCTTCCCAAGGCCGGTGCCGCCGCCCGTGATCGCAACGACGGCGCCGTCGAAGGCGCCCGCGCCGAGGGCGTGCGCGCCGAGAGGCGGGGGTGAAGGCAGACCAGGCATGGCCGAAGTCTAGAACCTGCACGCCCATTCTCGTGTAACTCACCGACGATATGTGTCGCTTCTGCACACCAGAACGCGTTCGCGCCCGGCCCACTATTGCGCGCCGGTGAAGAGTGTAGGTTCGTCTACGAAGCAGAGACGGTTGCCCCACGGATCGAACACGTAGAAGGAGCGCTCGCCCCACGGGCGCGTCGCGATGTCGCCACCACCGGTGCCGTGGATGTCCTCTTCCGAAAGGCACCCCAACAGGCGCGCGCGTTCATACACGGCCTCGAGGTCGGCGACGGCCAGGTAGACCTCCTCGGGGTTCGGGCGCGGCTCGGCGTCGGCCGCGGTGGTGTCGACGATCGCGAAGATCACCTGGCCGCAATCGAAGTACACACGGGACCCGCCAACGTCCCGGCCGTCGGCGCCCAGAAGCGCCGCGTAGAAGTCCGTCGCGCGCTCCAGATCGCCCACCTGCAGCAAGACGCGGAAGATCCTCATCGCCCGATCGCCAACGCGTCGAGCGCGACGGCGCGCTCCGGCGTCACCAGCAGCGGGTTGATGTCGAGCTCGGCGATGTCACCGGAGAGATCCATCGCGAGGCGCTGCACCTTCATCAACACATCGACGATCGCGTTCAGGTTGGCCTTCGGCGCGCCGCGCGCGCCGCGCAGCAACGAGAACGCGCGGATCTCGCCGATCATGCGGCGCGCCTCGTGTCTGTCGAACGGCGGAACGCGGAAGGTCACGTCGCCGAACACCTCAACCGCGATGCCGCCGAGGCCGAACATCACGACGGGCCCGAATAGCTCGTCGGCCACGACGCCGACGATCGTCTCGACGCCGGGGGGCGCGAGCTCGCAGACGAGCACGCCGTCGGCTCCTTCGGCGTCGCGAAGAGCCGCGAACGTCTCACGGATGGCCCTGTCGCCGCTGATGCCCACCCGCACGAGCCCCGCTTCCGACTTGTGCGCGAGCGCTGCGCCGCACGCCTTCATCACCACGGTGCCGCCCAACCCGCGAGCGGCACGGACCGCCTCCGCCGGCGTCGCGCACAACACGTCGGTCGTCGTCTCGATCCCGTACGCGCGGAGGATGCTCTTGGAGCGGTGCTCGCTGAGCGCGCCGGGCTGCAGGACCGTCCCGGCCGCGCCTGCGGCTGCCGAGGGCCGCGTCACGAACTTGGGCGAGCGGTACCGCGAACGGAAGGCGTGATAGTCGAGGTAGGACTTCACCGCGGTGAGACAGTTGCGCGCCGAACGGAACACCGGCACCTGCGAGCGCAACAGCACGTCGCGGTACCCGGGCTCGTGCGCGGTCGGCGATCCCCAGATCACGCACACCGGCTTGTCGGTCTTCGCGGCGGCATCGACCAGATCTTGGGCCAGCTTGTCACTGATCGGCGAGAACGAACCAACGATCGGCGCTATCAACACTCCGACGTTGGGATCGGCCAGGATCGCGTCGAGGATCTTCGGACCTCGCTCGTCGCCGGTCGCGATGCCTCCGGAATCCACGGGGTTCGAGATGCGCAGGAAGCCGGGGATCGACTCCCGGAGGGTGGCTTGTGTGGCCGCCGCGAGCTCCGGCACGCGCAAGCCCATCGATGCCGCCCAGTCCGCCATGTGCGAGCACGTCCCGCCCGAGATCGAGTAGATCGCGACGCCGTCGCTCATCGGCGGCGCGCTGCGTGCGAACATCGCCGACACGTCGATCAGCTCGTCCAGCCCATCCACGCGCGTGATGCCGTACTGACGCAAGACCGCGTCGGTGACGGCGTCGCTACCGGCGAGGTGCCCGGAGTGCGACTGCGCCCACGACCGACCCAGCGCGCTCCGCCCAACCTTGATCGTCACGATCGGCACGCCCCGGCGCGCAGCGTGATCGGCCGCGAGCATCAGCGTCCGACCGTCCTTGAAGCCTTCGATGTAGGCAGCGATCGCCCCGACATCAGGCTGGTCCGCGAACGCAGCGATGAAGTCGGCCGACTCCAGATCCGATTCGTTCCCCGTCGGTGCCCACCCCGACAACGCGATGCCGTTCTCTTGGGCCTGGTACACCGGACGCCCTTGGTGTCCGCTCTGGGTGATCAGGCCGATCCGCTCGCCGGGGAGGTCGTCGCGGAAGGGCTGGAACATGTTCAGCGGCGTGTTCGGCCCGAGCACATGGACATCGCTGGCGCCGATCAGCGCCTCGAGCTCGCGCTGCTTCGCGGTCCCCTCCGTCCCGGTCTCGGAGAACCCGGCGGTGAAGATCACGACGAACGGGATGCGCGCCTCGATCGCATCGCGCAGCGCGCTCGCCGCGTCGGCCACGATCACGATCGCGACGTCGACGTCGTCGGTGATGTCGGTCAGGCGCGCGAAGCACCGGTCGCCGCCGACGCTCTCGCGGTTCGGGTTCACGGCCAGCACACGCCGTCCGAGACCGTCGGACCAGCCCTTGATCATCCGCCAGTTCAGGGCGCTCTGGCTGCCCGGGGAGTCCGACGCGCCGACCACCGCGATCGTCTTGGGATGCAGCAACCGCTCGAGGTCGACGTCGCGCAGCCCGATCGCCCGGCCGGTGACGTCGCGCTTCATCCCGTTCCCTCGACTTTCCTGACGGAGCGTCAGATTGGCATGATAGCCGCGATGAACATCCACGCGTCCTCCGTCGGCGACCTGTTAGGCATCACGGCGCGCGCCCATCCGGCCGCTCCCTTCATCACCTGCGGCGAGGACCGCTTCACCTACGCGCAGGCCGACGCACGCACCGACGCGGTCGCAGCGGGCCTCGCCGAGATCGGCATCGCGCCGGGTGACCGCGTCGCGGTCATGGCTTCGAACCGCACCGAGATGCTGGAGCTCTTCTTCGCCCTCGCGAAGCTCGGCGCCGTCCACGTCCCGCTCAACATGTTCTTGAAGGGCGAGTTCCTGCGCTACCAGCTCGAGGACTCCGAGACTTCGACCCTGATCGCGGACGCGGCGGCGCTGGGCACCGTCGCGACGATGATCGAGCACCTTCCAGCGATCAAACGGGTCGTCGCGCTCGACGAAGGCGCGGAGCTTCCGGTCGAGACGACTCCCTACGAGCAGGTACGCACGTCCTCGGCGCGCGCGCCGGAGGTCGAGCTCACCCCGGCGAGCCTGATGTCGATCATGTACACGTCGGGAACGACCGGCATGCCGAAGGGATGCATGCTGCCCCACGGGTGGTACCTGCTGACACCCAAAGGCTCGACGCACATGATGAGCTACACGCCCGGTGACGTCCTGTGCACGCCGCTGCCGCTGTTCCACGCGTGGGCGCAAGGGATGGTGATGGGCGCGCTGACCAACTCGCTGGAGGTCGTGATCGAGCCGTACTTCTCCCCCGGCGACGTCGTGCGCCGGTGGGCCGAGACCGGCACCACCGTGTACGCCGGCGTCGGGATGATGGCGATGGCGCTGCTGGCGATGCCGGAGTCCGACGCGGATCGATCCCATCGAGTGCGAGCGACGTTGATGATCCCGATGGCGCCCGACGATCAGGCGCGCTTCGAGCAACGGTTCGGCGCGCAGGTCCTCTCGCAGATGTACGGACAGACCGAGTGCGGCGCCATCTGCTACTCCGCGCTGCACGACGACCGCAAGCCGGGGACACTCGGCACGCCGTCTCCGCTGTACGAGGTACGGCTCGTCGACGACGAGGACACCGACGTCCCGGTCGGTGAGACCGGCGAGATCGTGGTGCGCCCGCGCGAGCCGCAGGGGATGTACCTGGGCTACTGGCGCAAGCCGGAGGCGACGGTCGAGGCCTGGCGCAACCTCTGGCACCATACCGGGGACTTCGGGCGGGCCGACGACGATGGGTTCATCACCTTCATCGACCGCAAGAAGGACGCGCTGCGCCGCCGGGGTGAGAACGTGTCGTCGGTCGAGCTCGAGATCGCGATCGTCTCGCATCCCGCCATCGCGGAGGCCGCGGTGCACGCGATCCCCTCTCCGCTGACCGAGGACGACATCAAGGTGTGCATCGTGCTCACGCAGGGCGCCACCGTGGATCCCGCCGAGTTGTTCGACTTCTTCAAGCGAACGCTGCCGTACTTCGCGATCCCGCGCTACGTCGAGGTCGTGGACGAGCTCCCGCGCAACGCGACGCTGCGTGTCATGAAGCACCTGCTGCGCAGCCGCGGCGTGACGCCGCAGACGTGGGATCTCGACGCGATGGGCTTCAGCGTGGCACCCGACGAACGGCGCTGATCAATCGCCGAGCTTCGCGCGGACCGACGCAGGCAGCTCGATCCCGTGGGAGTCTTCGATGGGCGCGCCCGGGGTGACCGACAGCGGGATGACGCCGGCCCAGATCGGCAGGTCGTGGTCCTCGGGCTCGTCGATGGGAGGACCGGTGCGGACCTTGGCCGACGCTTCATCGATCCTGAGCGCGACGATGCGCGTGCCGGCGATCTCCTTCGCGGTGATGGGGCGAACCTCGTCCCAGCGCCCGGGGAGAACGTGCTCGGTGACCGCGCGCATCGCCGCGAGCTTCTCGGTGCGGTCGGTCACTTCACGCGCCGTTCCGACGACCACGGCCGACCGGTAGTTCATCGAGGAATGGAACGCGCTGCGCGCCACGACGAAGCCGTCCAACAAGGTCACGACGACGCAGACCTCAGCGCCCGCACCCAGCGCCGCGAGCGTACGGCTGGCCGGCGAACCGTGGAGGTACAGCGTGTCGCCGAGGCGCGCGTGGATGGTCGGGATCGCGAACGGGCGCCCATCGAAGACGTAGGACAGGGTGCAGATCGGCGCTTCGTCGAGTATCGCGTACAGCGTCGCCTCGTCGTAGTGCGCACGATCCGGCAGCCGGGAGATGGTGGTGCGTTGTGTTCGTGCCATGAGCGCCGACGGTACCAGGAGCCGAGGCGAGCGCGCGGGGATTTCAGGCCGGCTCGGGCTCAGGCTCGGGGGTCGGCGCGCGCTTCGTCGCATAGACGTAGTCGCAGAAGCGCTCGATGGCGTGGACGACATGCGTCGTTCGGATCGAATGGAAGACGTCGAAGGCGTGTTGGGTGCGAGCGAGCTCTGCGTACACCACGGGCGCTCGTGACTCCGCCCGCAAACGTTGCGCGAAGGCGCGCGCCTCGTCCACCGGCGCGAGCGAGTCGCTGGCGCCATGCACGATGAAGAACGGCGGCGCATCCACGTGGATCCGGAAATGGGGAGAGGCTTTCTCGAAATCGCGGCGGTGCTCAGTGATGGAGCGCTGCATGATGACCTTCTCGAGGAACCAGGCGCGCTTGGTGACGTACTTGGTGCCGGCATCCGGGGTGAAGTCGTACACGCCGTAGATCGGGATGCAGCCCTGGATCGTCGTGTCGATCTGTTCGAAGCCGGGCTGGTACTCCTGATCGTTCTGCGTGAGCGCCATCAGCGACGCGAGGTGTCCACCGGCCGATCCGCCGGTCACCATCACGAACGACGGGTCGCCGCCGTGCGCGGCGATGTTCTGCTCGATCCAGGCGAGCGCTCGCTTGCAGTCGATCAGATGCTCGGGGAACGCGACCTTGGGGCTCACGCGGTAGTTGGCGCTGACGCAGACCCATCCACGGGACGCGAGGTGCAGCATCAGCGGTTTGCCTTGGTGGTTCTTGTTGCTCACGCCGGTCCAGCCGCCGCCGTGGATGTACAGCAGGACGGGCGCGCCCTGCGCTCCCGCGCGCGGGACGTACACGTCGAGGCGGTTGCGGAACCGGTGCTCGCCGTAGCGGATCCCTCGCCTGCGCTTCACCGATCGGTTCAACAGCCACAACGGGGCAGCCAGCGCCGACCATCGCAGGCGTTCGTCGTAGGGAACCCGCGGCGACAGGCGCGCGCGGTACTCCCGCCCGAGACCTTCCTCCATCGCGGACTCCAGGAGGTGGCGCACCCGTCCGGCCTCCGCGATGATCGCCACGAGGCCCGCGGCGACCACTGCCGAGAGTCCGAGCGCCACCTTGCCCTCGACACCGCGCGCGGCTCCCGCGCGCACGAACAGCCACACACCCACGGCATGCAGCGCCAGCAGAACCGGTGCCAGTTCGCTGGTGAGCCAGCCCGTGAAGAACACCGGAACCGTGAGGTAGATGTTGCGAGCGGGGCGCCACGCGTTGACGGTCAGGATCAGACCGGCGATGCTGGCGCCCAAGAAAACCGTTTCCACCCGGCCAGTTTGCCATCACGGTGGGCCGCCGCAAACCGATGAGCGACCGGGTGTGACGAGGGGAGCCAGGATGGAACGCCTGACCGGCCTTGATGCGACGTTCCTGTACTTCGAGCAACCGACCCAGCACCTGCACGTGTGCGCGGTCTTCGTCATCGATCCGGCGACGATGCCCGGCGGGTACTCCTTCGACAAGATCAAGGAGATGTTCTCCACGCGGCTGGATCTGATCCCGCAGTTCCGGCGCCGGCTGCACACCGTCCCGATGAACATCGACCATCCCGTCTGGATCGAGGACCAGCACTTCGATCTGGACTATCACGTCCGGCGGATCGGGTGCCCGGCGCCCGGCACCGAGGAGCAGCTCGCCGAGATGGCAGCCGACATCGCCGCGCGGCCGCTGGACCGCTCGCGCCCCCTGTGGGAGATGTGGGTCATCGAGGGTCTCGAGAACGGCTTCGTCGGCGTCGTCGGCAAGATGCACCACTGCACCGTCGATGGCGTCTCCGGCGCGAACCTTATGGTGCACCTGTTGGACCTCGAGGCCGACCCGCCGGCGCGGACCGCGGCGAGCTGGACGCCGGAGCGCACCCCGTCGGAGGTCGAGCTACTGGGGCGCGCGATCGTGAACCGCCTCGCGCGCCCGGCGCACGTGGCGCGCATGATCCCCAGGACGATCGGCGCCGTCGCGCGCCTGGTTCGTCTGCAGCGCCGAAGCGATCGTCACTCCTACCCCGCGCCACTGACCGCGCCACGCACCTCCTTCAACGGCGCGATCACCGCGCACCGCAAGGTTGCGTTCAACCACGTATCGCTGGACGACGTGAAGGCGCTCAAGCGCACCTTCGAGTGCACCGTGAACGACGTGGTGCTCGCGATCGCAGCCGGCGCGCTGCGGCGGTTCTTGATCCAGACCGGCGAGCTCCCCGACAAGCCGTTGATCGCAACGTGCCCGGTCTCGGTGCGGACCGAGGAAGAGAAGTCGGTCCTGGGATCGAACAAGGTCTCCGCGATCTTCACGGTGTTGCCGACGAACATCGAGGATCCGCTGGTGCGGCTGCGCGAGATCCAGGCGATCAACAAGGGCTCGAAGGAGATCCACAACGCCGTCGGCGCCGACATGCTCCAGCAGTGGGCCGAGTTCGCCGCACCGACTACGTTCTCGCTCGCAGCACGGATCGTGACAGCGCTGCAGCTTCCCCAGCGCGGGCCGGTGGTGCACAACCTCGTGATCTCGAACGTCCCCGGCCCACAGATGCCCCTGTACTTCGCCGGCGCGAAGCTCGTCGCGATGTATCCGCTGGGGCCTGTGTTCCATCAGGCCGGACTCAACATCACCGTCCTGTCCTACATGGATTCGATCTACTGGGGGTTCATCGCGTGTCGCGAGAGCGTTCCCGAGCTGTGGGACCTCGCAGCATCGATCCCCGAAGCGCTCGCCGAGCTGCAGAAGGCCGCCGACCGCGTCACCTCGACGACCTGATGCCGCTGCCCCAAGAGTTCCACGATCTCGCTGCGAAGGTCTCGAACTGGGGCCGCTGGGGCGATGACGACGAGCTCGGCACGCTGAACCTGATCACGCCCGAGGTGGTCCGACGCGCCGCCGGGTGCGTGCGCACAGGGAAGAGGATCTCGCTCGCGCTGCCCTTGTCCGCGGACGGTCCGCAGACCGGTGCGATCCCCGGACGCGTCAACCCGACGCGGAGGATGATCGCGGTCAACCAGCCCCTGCTGGGCGACCCATCGCTGTTCTGCATGAGCGACGACGTGGTCGAGATGGGGCTGCAGGCCGCGACGCACTGGGACTCGCTCGCGCATGTCTCCTACGACGGGCGCCTCTACAACGGTCACCCTGCATCCTCGGTCACCGAGGACGGCGCGTCGCGATGCGGGATCGACAAAGCCGGAGCGGTGATCAGCCGCGGCGTGCTGCTGGACGTCGCGCGCGCCCGAGGCGTGAACCGGCTCGAGGGCGGCTACGCGATCACGGCCGAGGACCTCGACGACGCCGAGGTGCAGGCGGGCGTCACCGTCGCGGCCGGCGACATCGTGGTGATCCGCACCG